>JANXYD010000018.1 GCA_025350265.1 Hyphomicrobiaceae bacterium
TTCGGCTTCGGCGATCTGCTGAGCTATGCCGTGACCGCGTCGATGCTGGGTGGTGTTCTCTCGCTGTTCTTCCTGGCCTTCCGGCAGGTGCCGCTGCCCTATGCCTGGGCGCGCGCCCCATGGGTGGAACGTCTGCATGCGCCGCGCGGAGATATTCCCTACGGCATTGCGCTAGCTGCGGCAGGGCTGATCGTCTATCACGAGTCCTTCTGGCTGCGCGGCCTCTCGGCCTGACGTGCGCTCGTCCATTCCGCTTGCGTGACTTTGAAGGGTGGCCCCGCGGCCGCCCTTTTTCATTCGTCGCGACGTTGGGCAATGGCGTCGACGTTGCATTTCGATCATGCCTCCGCTGAATGCGATGACGCGTCGCGGTTTTGGCACAGGCATTAACGTCGTGTTGATAATTGGCGCGCAAGGTGGGCAGACGGAAAGTTCAACGGTTCATTGAACGCACAAGGGATTTCGAGCGCCATGCGGCAAGGGCAGATCATCGCGCTGGGAGTTGCGGGCGTATTCGGCGTGGCCGCCGCGATCGGTCTTTATTCAACGATGAAGAAAGAGCCCGAAGTCAAGATCGTGCCGCAGCAGGTGGATACGACGGAAGTCCTTGTCGCCAAGACTGAAGTCGGCCTCGGCCAGATCGTCAACCGCGAGAACTTCCGCTGGCAGCAGTGGCCGGCGGGCTCGGTCGCGGGCGGCTACATTCAGAACGGTCGCGGCGGCAAGGATCCGCTGATCGCACTTATCGGTTCGGTTGCACGCGCACCGATCCTCAAGGACGAACCGATCACCGTCAACAAGCTGGTGAAGCCTGGCGATGGGGGGGTGCTTGCGGCAATTCTGCCCGCCGGCATGCGCGCTATTTCAACCAAGATCAGCGACAAAACCGCGGTCGGTCTGTTGGTGCTGCCGAACGATCATGTGGATGTGATCTTGATCCAACGCAAGCGTTCCAAGGGGGGTGGCGAAGAATTCATCTCCGATACGCTGTTCCGCAACGTCCGTGTCCTGGCAATTGGTCAAGTCTTGGAGGCGAAGGAGGGCAAGAAGGGCGCGGACGGACAGACCGCGACCTTGGAGCTGACGCCGCGACAGACCGAACTGCTGGCGCTGGCCAATTCGATGGGTGAAATTTCCTTAGCGTTGCGGTCTGTGGCCGACATGTCGGCGGCCAATGGTCCGAGTGCCGGCAATGGGCTCAATGCCCAGCGTGGCAATTCGATTCGTGTTCTGCGTTACGGCGTCAAGTCGCGTGCATACGGCGTGAACTGAGAAGCTCTCGACGAGAGAGTTGCGAACGTAGTCCAGGGAACCGGAACAATGCAGATAGTTTTTCGCCGCGCGCTGAGCGCGCTGGCGCTGTTGCTGGCCGTGGTCTTCGGCGCACCGGCAATCGCCCAAGTCGCGCCGTCGAAATTCATGGCAACCGCCGACATCCCGCCCGACGCGTCCGTGCTCAATATCCCCGCGCGCTCGACGTTCCCGCTCGCCAAGAAAATCACACTCGGCGTCGGCCGCTCGATGATGGTGCAGTTCCCGATGGAACTGCGCGACGTCATGGTCGCCGATCCCAGCAAGGTCGACGCGATCGTGCAGACCTCGGATCGCGTGTTCCTGGTCGCCAAGGGTGCCGGGTCCACCAACGCGTTCTTCTTTGATGCCAACGGCAATCAGATCATGACGCTGGAAATCGCCGTCGGCAGCGATCTGAGCGCACTCGACAATCTCTTGAAGCGCCTGCTGCCGACGTCGAATATCAAGACCGACCTCGCCGGCACCGCCATCGTATTGATGGGCAGTGTCCGCACGCCGGGCGACGCCGCCCGCGCCGGCGATATCGCCACCCAGTTCGCCGTTGCCAACAAAAACCTGACCGGCAGCGGTTATTCATATCAGCAACAGACCGTCGGCGGCGTCACCACGACCACCGGCAACTTCAATCAGACGTCCAAGGATGCGGCCTCCGACAAGAAGATCATCAATCTCTTGAACATCGAAGGTGAAGAGCAGGTGATGCTCAAGGTCATCGTCGCCGAAGTTCAGCGCAACGTGCTCAAGCAATTTGGTGTCAACTTTGCGTCGAACTTCAACATCGGCCCGCTGAATTTCAGCCCGATCACGCAAAATGGCTTACCCGTCAACTCGACCACTTTGGGCAATATGCCGAGCGCTGGCGTCGTCACCGGCAGTGCCGTCGCCGATGCGATCAAGAACGGTACGGCTATGCCGGCGGGTTGCAATGTCGTCCTCCCGGCGATCAATCCGAGCTACGTCGCATCCGCCGGCCTGACAGGTGGCTTCTCGGCTGGTGGCGCGTGCCTCAGCTACGTCATCAAGGCGATGGAACGCGAAGGTTTGGTGCGGACGCTCGCCGAGCCCAATCTCACTGCCGTTTCCGGGGAATCCGCCAAGTTTCTTGCCGGCGGTGAATACCCGGTGCCGGTTTCGTCCGACAACGGCACGATCGGCATCTCGTTCAAGGAATACGGCGTCGGCGTTGCATTCACACCGACCGTTCTTTCTGAAGGCCGCATCAGCCTGAAGATCGATACGCAAGTGTCGGAACTGTCGAACGACGGTGCCTTGGTTCTTTCCAGCATCCAGATCCCATCGTTGAAAAAGCGCTCGGCGTTGTCGACGGTCGAATTGCCGTCGGGCGGTTCGATCGTGATGGCAGGCCTGTTGTCGGATCAGACGCGGCAGAACATCGACGGCATGCCCGGCTTGAAGGACGTGCCCATTCTCGGCGCGCTGTTCTCGAGCAAGGACTATCAGAAGTCCGAAACCGAGCTTGTTATCATCGTGACGCCGATCATGGTGCGCCCAACAGCGATATCCAACCTGGCACGCCCGACAGATGGGCTGGCGCCCTCATCCGACCTCAAGATGAACCTGCTCGGCCATCTCAATCGCATCTACGGCAAGGGTCGGCAGCTTCCCGATGGTGGTCTCAAGGGCAACTACGGTTTCATCGTCGAATAACCAAAATTCCGAATTTCTAAAAATCCACGTCCCACCGCGGACTACGGAGAGCCTCATGATACGCATCACCCTCCCTCGAACCGGCCGCGCCCCGATGGCCATGACGGCGATCGTGCTGACGGCGGTCGCGCTCGGCGGCTGCGACGGTATTCTCGGTGGCAAGGAAGAATTCAACACCGGCAGCCCGATCGTACTCGACGCAACGCAACGTCACCCAATCATCGTCTCGCAGCAACCACACAAGTTGTCGTTGCAGGTGGCGCGTGGATCCGCCGGGCTCTCGCCGCAGCAACGCGCCTCCGTTGTTGATTTCTTGACCAAGTTCCACACCGCCGATAGCGGCAACTCCAAACTCGTCATTGCCGTGCCCAGCGGGTCCGCGAACGAGATCGCCGCGATGAATGCCGTCGCCGATATGCGTCCGCTGCTCAACGATCGCGGCTTCAGTGAAAGTTCGGTGTCGATCCAACCCTATCATGCCGACGGCGACCCACAACCGCCGCTGCGCATATCGTATCTGCGGTTTGCGGCCGAAGGGCCCGAGTGCGGCAAGTGGCCCGGAAACCTTGCGGAAACCTCTCGTAACTTAAACTACGAAAATTACGGCTGCTCCCAGCAGCGCAACTTGGCGGCGATGGTCTCCAATCCGGCCGATCTATTGGGGCCGCGCACAATGACGCCGTCCAGCGCCGAGCGGCGTGACGTGACGTGGGGCAAATACGTGAAGGGTGATTCGTCCGGCACGGATCGTTCCGGCGAAGAACGGGTCACCAAGCAGACGCAATAAGGAGACTTGCCCATGACCGCCCAAGCACAGACCGTTGACGATGCCGATGTTGCGATTGCAGCCGAGACGCCTGCAATGCACGGTACCGACGTCGAGCACGCCCAACGCGCGCGCCCGATTCCGCGCATCTCCATCCAGGCGTTCTGCGAAATTGCTGAAACGGCGGAAGCGCTGCAGGTCGCGGCAGAAGATCGTCGCCTGTCGAAAACCCACGTCTCCATTCACATGGGCGGCGTCCAATCGGCGATCGCGCATTATCAGGAGAATCCGACACCCAACCTGATCGTGATCGAATCGAGCGACGAGCGCGCGCTGATGATCGGCCAACTCGATCAGCTGTCGGAATTCTGCGACGCCGGCACCCGCGTCGTTGTCATCGGCCATCATAACGACGTCTTGCTTTATCGCGATCTGCTCAAACGCGGCGTCAGCGAATATCTGGTCGCGCCCATCACGCCGCTGCAGTTGATGGAAAGCCTTTCGAACCTCTACAACAGCCCTGACGCCGAACCGGTCGGCAGCGTCATTGCCTTCATCGGTGCCAAAGGCGGAGTCGGCTCGTCGACGATCTGCCACAACGTGGCCTGGTCGTTGAGCGAGCAACTGAAGACCAACGTCATCGTCGCCGATCTCGATCTCGCGTTCGGCACCACCGGCCTCGATTTCAACCAGGACCCGATCCAGGGTATCGCCGACGCGTTGCAATCGCCGGAGCGTCTCGACGAGATGCTGCTCGACCGTCTGTTGACCAAGTGTACCGAACGCCTGTCGATATTCGCTGCTCCGGTCGTCTTGGATCGTGATTTCGATATCTCCGCCGACGCGTGCGACGTAGTGATCGACGTTGTGCGCCAGCACGTGCCGTTTGTGGCCATCGATCTGCCGCACACCTGGAGCCCATGGGTCAAGCGCGTGCTGCTGCAGGCGGACGAGATCGTCATCACGGCGGCGCCGGATCTGGCCAACTTGCGCAATGCGAAAAACATCATGGATCTCGTCAAGGCGAGCCGAAACAACGACGTGCCCCCGCGCCTCGTCGTCAACATGGCCGGCATGCCGAAACGCCCGGAAATTTCGATCAAGGATTTCACCGCCGCACTCGGGATCGAGCCGATCCAAGTGATCGAGTTCGACTGCGAGAATTTCGGCCAGGCCGCCAACAATGGTCAGATGGTGGAAGAGTTCTCGTCGAAGGCCAAGGCTGCGCCATTGTTCCGCGATCTGGCTCTGACACTGTCACACCGCAAGGATTTGCGCCCCGACAAGAAGGCCAAGTCGCAAGGCGGCGGCCTCACGCCGCTACTGCAAAAACTCAAGCTGAAGCGTTGAGGGCACCATCATGTTTGGCAAGCGTTCGAACGACGGCGCGCCGAAGCGCGTCGCACCTGTCACGGCAGCGTCGGCATCCGCCGTGCCGATGAAACCCGCCGATGTGCTGCGTCCGGCGGTTTCCACGGCTGAGCCGAGGCCTTCCAAGCGCGCGGAGCCTGTGGCCCCCGAACGCCGCCATTCGGAGGAATACTACGACGTCAAGACGACCGTCTTCAACGCGCTCATCGACACGATCGACCTCACGCAGTTGGCCAAGCTTGAAGCCCCGGCGGCGCGTGAGGAAATCCGCGATATCGTCAGCGAGATCATCCAGCTCAAGAACGTGGTGATGTCGATCGATGACCCTCAAGCGACATGGAAGCTGGCGGGAATTCAACAACTTTCCTAGCCTGAATATTGATTGTGAATAGCACTGCGATAGATTATCCGGTCGTCAAATTTATGA
>JANXYD010000031.1 GCA_025350265.1 Hyphomicrobiaceae bacterium
CGAGCTTTTGGAACTCGGCGGCGGTCAAAAGCCGATCGGCGGGTGCGATCGGGATCGGAAGCGGGTCGGTCGTGGCGTCGTCGTTCATGGGTCCCCTGCCGGCGATGTTACTCTTGATAAAATACGTTATCAAGAGTAAAATACTGGATAGGACTACCGTCATCGCCTCCCTTCGATTTTGGCACGACCGGCCTTGAAGTACGACCACACTCGATGATCGCACCAGCGATGAGATTACGCTTGATCAGGTCCAGCGCATCGTAATCTAGTGGCTCTGTGCCCGAAATCGAAACGAGCGAGAACGAAATTTCTGAGGTGACACGCCGGTCGATAATCGACCATTTCAACGTCCAATATCAGCTGGGCGGGCCGCTACAGCGACGACGATGTCATTATTGGACGCGAAAAGGGGTCGCGTTTGGACGCGATTTGACACCTCAATTGCCGATTTTGTTCCTCCATCCGGTCGAGTTCGCGCCCTTGCTGACGATCGGTCTTGCGTTTCGCCCGCGGTCAAACTGCTCCGCGTAGATGTTTACAAACATCAATTGCTCGGCATGAACGCGGTCGATGCGGTCAACGGTCGCGTCGTCGAATACATGATGTGGGCGCGGGTGTCGTCCAGCGCCTCGTCGATCATACCGGCGATGAGAGGCATTTCGCCGATCGGCTGCGAGTTCCCCGGCTCGGGATGGGGCATGATGGGTTCCTCGGCCTCAAATCATAGCGGCTTTCGAACCGTTCTGCATGTCCTCGCCGACAATCGCCGGCTCAATAACGGCCCTGAATTCGGAATGATATTTTCGGGCCGCTGAAATCGCGGCGCGTGGGCGCACGGCTTTCCGCCCCGCCGCGAGCGCTCCCGCCGTTGAATTCCTTCACGCGACAGGCCATGCAGGTGAAGCGTCCATGACAATTCCGCAAAACTCGAGAGAATATCTCCATGACGATCAACTATCGCCTTCTCGCTACGCTCGCTTGCGCATTTCTATTGCCCGCCACGGGGTTCGCGGCGGATCCTTCGCCACTCGACGTGCCGGCGAAAGCCCTGCCGGTCCCGACCGCCGACATCAGTCCCGGCATGCAGGCCTTCATCGGCGCCCCGCTCAATCCGAACTGGAACAAACTTTGGAAGACGGGTGAAGAGGCGCGCGCCTTCGCCGACGTACAGGCCGCTGCCACCGTCAAGACCATTCCAGCCATGCTGGAGCGGCTGAACGTGAAATCGGAGGCGTCCATCATCGACGGCGTGAGAGTGCATATCATCACCCCGACCGAGATCCCGGCCGAGAATAAAGACAAGGTCCTTATTCACCTGCATGGCGGGTGTTATGTGCTGTTCCCAGGCGAGTCGGGCATTCCCGAGGCCCTCATCATGGCGGGAGACGGTCATTACAAGGTAATCTCTGTCGATTATCGAATGCCCCCCGAAGCTTATTTCCCGGCTGCAGTCGACGATGCGGTGACCGTGTACAAGGCAGTACTGAAGGAAGCGCCTGCAAAGAACATCGGTGTCTTCGGGACCTCGGCCGGTGGGGCGCTCACGCTGGAGATGGTGCTGCGGGCGCGGGATCAGGGTCTCCCAGTGCCCGGCGCTCTCGCATCCGGCACGCCGATGTCCGACGCGACCAAGACAGGCGACAGCTTCTATACGAACGAGAAGGTCGACAATATTTTGGTCTCACGCGACGGCTTCTGCGACGCGGCGACCGTGGTTTACGCCAAAGGGCACGATCTAAAGGATCCGCTGATCTCGCCTGTCTACGGGGACATGCACGGCTTCCCCCCGACAATCCTCACCACAGGAACGCGCGATCTCCTCCTTAGCAACACGGTCCGCGTCCATCGCAACCTTCGCCGAGCAGGTGTTGAAGCGACGTTGCAGGTCTACGAAGGCCAATCCCACGCGCAATACGAATTCGACGACAGACTCCCCGAGAGCAAGGAAGCGTTCGGCGAGATCGCCTCCTTCTTCGGCGCCCATCTCGGGAAGTAAGAACGCTGCGCCGGTCGGTGCTGTTTGGTGCCGACCGGCTACGAGCTAAATCAAAACTCGCTCCACCTCGTCGAGCGTCACCTCTTCAGCGCGGCGGTCATAGAGTTGCGTGGTGCGCGTGCTCGCATGGTTCGCCATTTGCGCGGCGCGTTCAAGGGTACCGCCGTTTTTCAGATACGCGGTCACGCCTGTCGCTCGAAACGTATGGTTGCCGATCTTCGTCATGATCTCCCCACCCCGCGCGCGCCGCTGGATCATCGCATAGGCGTTCGCCTGGGGCAGGGAGTTGCCGGTGAGTTGGCCGGTCGAGCGATTGTAGGTCCGGAACAAGAGCGCCTTCGGATCGCGCGCGAGTCCTGCGCCCTCAATGTAGGCGTGAAGGTAGGCCTCCAAATTGTGATGGCACGGCATGGCGTGCTGCTTGCCGCCTTTCTCATTCAAGCGAACCCAAAGGCGGCGGTTCTGCATGTATGCGTCCTCCACGCGCATGCCGATCGCTGCGCCGATGCGCGCGAACGAATAGACCATCAGCCCGATCAGGGCGCGGTCGCGCAAGCCGATAACCGTTGTCGTGTCGATCGCGTCGAGAAGCTGCCGCGCCTCGGCGGGATCGAGCACCGGCGTCTTGCCGCGCCGCACGATGTGGCGCGGCCCGCGCACGGCAGCCGCCGGATTGGTCGGCATGATCTGCCCTGTCACCATCCAATCGAACAAATGCTTCAACGCGGCGAGGCGAAGCTTCGCGGTCGGCGCGGATCGCGAACGCTGTAATTGCTCGATGTAGGTCGCGACGTGAAGGCTCTCGATGGCCGCGAGCTGCGTCACGCCCTTCGCCGCGAGCCAATCGAAAAACTCTACAGCCGCGCGCGCATAGGCGCGGCGCGTGTGCGGGTTGCGGATATTGGCGGTGAAGAATTCGAGGAAGCGATAGGAAGCGCGGGGGCCGGACGCCGCCATGAGCGCCGGTATCGCGGCGCGGGCAGGGACGATGTCGAGCACGTCGGTCATGAATATTTTGTCCTGACCCACACGGCGGCCTCCGTACGCGGCGCTTCGCGGCGCGCGCGCATTCTTTCCTGGAATTTCTCCAGCGAAAGGCTAGGTCGCGGATCGTCAAGCGCGGCCTGAAGCGAGCGCTTCAAAATCTCCCGGCGGATATCGGCGTGCGGCTCTAGGTCGCGCTGCTCGCCGAGCATGACAAACACGGCCTCGCTGGGATCGACGAACACACCGCGCGCGACGAGATCGAGAATCCATTCGGCCAAACCGGGCGGCAAGAAGACATCGAACCGAAGCCCGCCCTGGCTCGCTTGCTCACGCAACGTTTGCGCCTGCGCGATGTCGCGTTCCCGATCTTCGGGCGTGCGCCAGTCGGTTTGTGGTTCATCGGCGCTCATGTCGTTTTCACTCCGTGCGAGTGACCCGATGTGATCGGGTGGCGTCTTCGAGGGCAATGAATCTGCGGTACAGTTCGGCGAAGAAACGCGGCGGAAGAAATCCGTAGACGACGGAACTATCGTCACGGTCGCCGACGCGCCTTAGATCAGGACCAGGCCAACGAAAGCGGTTGCTCTCGGACAGAACGACCCACGAACGCTCGGAGTCGAGGCCCAATAATCGCTTGATGGCGGGTGGGATTTCAAGCGCAACGGCGCTTTTGTCCGGCGGGCTGTGCGTGACCGGCAGCACGACAACATGTGTGTCGTCTCCGACCCGCTCCGGCGCGAGCACGATGGCGCAAGGGCGGTCTTTGACGCCTTCCTCGCGGCCCTCTCGATGTTCACGCAACCAAAGATACGAATACCGAATGACGAGGCCGGGCTCCGGCTTGGGCAGACTCACGGGTTCCAATCTTTGATGAGGTCATCAAGATGATTGTGCCGTGGGTCCATTTTCACATTACGGATCGCCTCGATGGTTTCCGCGGGAAGCTCGCCAGCGCCGAACACCTGCCGATCGCGCCGTTTGAGGCGCGCGTACTCCTCGGCCGAAATCATCACCGTCCGGTCGCGGCCATTGCGGGTGACGACCACGGGCTGGATCAAGGCTGCGTCCTGATAGCGGCCGACCTCTTTGCCGAATTCAGTCGAGGACACGCGGATCATATCGTTCATACTCACCTTCCAGACATTCCGGATTATAGCCGAAAACCGGACAAATTGCTACGAGAGAATGGAACGGCTGGAATCAGTGTAAAAACATATGATAAAGGTTATTATCATATGCTTTCGGACAAACGCAACGGCGAAGGTTGCGGCTTCCTTG
>JANXYD010000104.1 GCA_025350265.1 Hyphomicrobiaceae bacterium
TCGAGGATGTCGCGGAAACCGCGCGTGGTGATCAGCCCGACGCGGGCGATCTTGCGTTCGAGCACGGCATTGGTGGTGGTGGTGGTGCCGTGAATGATGAGATCGATGGCTAAGGGCGTGAGGCCGGTCGCGGCAATCGCCGCCAGCACGCCGCCCGACTGATTTGCCGTCGTCGTCGGGATTTTGGCTGCATGGATGCGCGCGCCGTGCGCGTTCTCCTCGTAGAGCAGCAGGTCGGTGAAGGTGCCTCCGATGTCGATGCCGGCGATGCACCGGTCCGCTTTGGCCATGGCCGTTCAAGCCCCGAGTTATTGGTGTGCAAATGGTACGGTCTGGACCTGAGCAATGCAATCGCGCTGGGTCTTCAAGCGGGCTGCAATGCCCGGACGAAGTGCTCGAGGGCGCGGACGGCGAGATCGATGTCGGCGCTGTCGGCTGATTCGGCGGGGTTATGGCTGATCCCGCCCCGGCAGCGGACGAACAGCATGGCGAACGGAAACCGACCCCGGAACGCCATCGCATCATGACCGGCACCGCTTGGCATCAGTTTAGCAGGCAGTCCAAGCTGCGCGACTGCTGCGGCGAGGTGGGCCGCAAGGCGGGCATCGCAGGTCGCCGCTACTGCCTCGTAAGTCAACCCGACGTCGGCGGCCACCCCGCGCTTTCCTGCGATTTCAGTGATGGCTTTGACGACATCGTCGACTGCGGCACGTCGCTCGTCATCGCGGGGGCTGCGGATATCCAGTGTGAAACTGACGTGACCGGGCACCGTGTTGGTGGCCGCATCCGCGATCTCCAGCCGGCCGACGGTGGCCACCAGATTGCTGCAGCCAGAGCCACGTTTTTCAATCGCCAGGATCATGGCGGCAGCCGCCACCAGCGCATCGCGGCGCAGGGTCATCGGCACGGTGCCGGCATGGCCGCTGACGCCTGCTACGGTGACGGTGCCGCGCGTTGCGCCGTTGATCGCCGATACAACGGCCAGCGGGCAGGCCTCGGTGTCCAGCACCGGGCCTTGCTCGATATGCACTTCGACATAGCCGAGCACCTGATCAGGATCGCGCGCTAGTGCGGCAATCCCGCCTGGATCGCAACCGAAGTTGACCAGCGCCTGCCGTCGCGTCACCCCGTCGGCGTCGACCTCGTCGAGAAGCTGAGGATCGAAGGTGCCGGCCACCGCGCGGGAGCCGCCGAGCGTGCTTGGAAACCGCACGCCTTCCTCGTCACCGAAGGCCACCACTTCGATTGCGAACGGCAGGCGCAGGCGGTCCGCGTTAAGGCGTTCGACCACGGCGACGGCTGTGAGCACGCCGAGATTGCCGTCGTATTTGCCGGCGTTGCGCACGGTGTCGATGTGCGATCCGAGCAGGAGTGTCCGTGCGCCGGTTTGGGCGGCTTCATAGCGGCCGACGACGTTGCCGACCGCGTCGATTGCAGCCGTCATGCCCGCGTTTGCCATCCAGGCCAGGACCAGCTTGGCCGCCGCATGGTGTGCGGGGCTCAGATAAAGCCGTGTCAGGCGATCCGGCTCGCTACTGATGGCGGCAAGTTCGTCGATACGGACATCAATGGCGTGGCGGCTCATCGGCTGGTCCTCATTCGGCATCAGCCGGGTCGCTACCGGCTTTCGAATTGTCCCGGATGCGGTGCGCCCACCATTTCTCAACCCGCCCCCCGTCGAGCAGGAGTGCGGCGATCAGCACGCACGCGATCGTCAGCACGCGCCACGATCCGAACCCGCACAGTGCGCCGATACCGGCTGCCACCCATACGGTTGCAGCGGTCGTCAAGCCGCGCACGGTGTGCTCGCTCTCGGTGCGCACAATCACGCCCGCCCCGATGAAGCCGATGCCTGTGATGATGCCTTGCAAGACGCGTGTCGCGCCGTCCGGGCCGGTATGTTCGAGAACGCCTGCCACCAGCGCCGCCGATCCGATCGACACCAATCCAAGCGTGCGCACGCCGATGTTCTTGTGATGCAGGAAGCGGTTCAAGCCAAGTCCACCGCCGAAGACGCAGGCAGCCCCCAGCCGCAAGCACAGATCGGACCAGCCGAGTTCGTCCATATCGCTCGCGCCCCCCACAAAAAAACAGCGCCCCGTGCGGAGCGCTGTTTCCATCTAAATCGTTTTATCCGCCCATGGCCAGTTCCGCATCACCTTTCAGCTTTGCGGTTGCGGCGTGAGGCCGCCCAATTCCGGTTCATCGCGCGGCCGCGGCTTGCCGGTGACGGGCACGGCGGGCCCTGCCGGGCCGCGATCGGCATCATCGGTTTTGCGCACGATCTTGCCGCCGTTCATCACGGTCATGGTCTCTTCGCCACTGATGGTTTCCCATTCCATCAGCGCCTGCGTGATCGCCTCAAGCTTGTCGCGGTTGGGGAAGATCAACTCACGCGCCTTCTTGTAACCGTCGGTGACGATCCGGCGCACTTCAGCGTCGATGGTCTTGGCGGTTTCCTCGCTCATGGTCTGCCGCTGCGACACCGAATGTCCGAGGAAGATTTCCTGCTGATTTTCGTTGTAGCGCAGCGGTCCGAGGACTTCGCTCATGCCCCATTCGGTCACCATGCTGCGCGCCAGATTGGTGGCCTGCATGATGTCGTTGGAGGCACCCGTGTTGAGATGCTCCTCGCCGTAGATCAACTGCTCGGCAACCCGGCCGCCGAAGGTCATCGCAATGCGGGCTTCGGCCCAGCTCTTGGAATAGCTGAGCTTGTCGCGCTCCGGCAAGCTCATGGTGACGCCGAGGGCCCGGCCACGCGGGATGATCGTCACTTTGTGCAGGGGGTCGTTTTGCGTCATCAACACGTTGATCAGCGCGTGGCCCGCTTCGTGATAGGCGGTGGCGAGCTTTTCCTCTTCGGTCATGATCATCGAGCGCCGCTCGGCACCCATCATCACCTTGTCCTTGCTATCCTCGAATTCCTGCTGGGTGACCAGCCGCTTC
The DNA here is from genome assembly GCA_025350265.1 of Hyphomicrobiaceae bacterium. Classification (GTDB taxonomy): domain Bacteria; phylum Pseudomonadota; class Alphaproteobacteria; order Rhizobiales; family Hyphomicrobiaceae; genus JABFRJ01. The sequence goes on from JANXYD010000104.1 coordinate 2,950, forward strand.
GAGCGCCGGGCCGCCAGCAAAGCCGCCTCGTTGACGAGGTTGGCCAAATCGGCACCCGAAAAGCCGGGCGTGCCGCGCGCGAGCACGCGCGCATCGACGTCGGGCGACAACGGCACCTTGCGCATATGCACCTTGAGGATCTTTTCGCGACCGCCCACATCGGGGTTAGGCACCGTGATCTGGCGGTCGAAGCGGCCCGGACGCAACAGCGCGGGATCGAGGACGTCGGGCCGGTTGGTAGCGGCGATGATGATCACGCCCTCATTCGCTTCAAA
>JANXYD010000110.1 GCA_025350265.1 Hyphomicrobiaceae bacterium
CGGGCTGGCTGCGATGCTGGTGACGGGGTGTTCGGCCAACTCGAACTCCGGGCTTGTCAACGCTTTGTCCTCCGGGTCGGTGCCGACGTCTGACTCAGCCAGTGTCAGCAATCCGCCGACGGTCGTCTATGCAATGGTGGCGCAGAATGCGCTGACGTGCTGGATGGGGCCAAAGGGGCCGTTCAAGCAAAGTCATATTTTTCATGCGGATGCGGCGTCGCCGACACAAGGTGGACAAGCCGAAATCGTTTTGCACGAGCGGGAAATCTCGCAACCGCATCCATGGGGCAAGCGGTCGTTTCGAATTGAGCTGGCCGGGCTGGGCGGCGGCACGGATACGCGGGTGACGATGCTCAATATCAATTTGCCCAGCGACCTCGCCGAAGCCGTGCGCGCCGACGTGACCAATTGGGCCAAGGGCGGCAATGGCTGTCAGGCGCAGGTGGCTCGTCCGCCACCACCGGACCCGGTGCCAGTCGTTGTGGCCCCGCCGAAGGTGAAGGCCAAGGGAAAGAACAGCAACACCGGCTGACCCCATCCCGAGGGGCGGCGTGACGCTCGCCCCGGATCTTCGTCCGGGGCATGCTTTATCCGGAAGCACTCTTTGCCTAGTCGTGCTTCTGATCGGAAAACCGCTTCACACTTTATCCGGAAGCACTCTTTGCCTGGTCGTGCTTCTGATCGGAAAACCGCTTCACACTTTATCCGGAAGCACTCTACCGGCAAGCAGTCTATTCCTTACACAACGTCGCCGATCCCTGGCACTGCCAGCCGACCCCACCTGCGGCGCACTTGTAAGAGCGCGGGCCGAACGTATAGCCGGGCGTGCCGTTACCGCTGATGTAGGTGAAGTAGATCGACCAGTCGGTCGCCTGCAACAACGCGGCATCGACCTGGAACTTGGCGAGGCTTTCGGTCACAGCGGTGCCGACGGACGCTTTCTTGAAGCAGGATTTGGCTTCGGCTGGAGCAGCCAGCGCGGCTGTAGCCGCGAGTACAATCATCATTCGTGTCAGCATTGGGTGGTCCCCCCGCGAGTGTCGGAATCAAGATGTTCTCCCATGCCATGACCGACCGTCGATGGCGTATCGCAAAGCTGCGCACCACGATCGAATTCTGAAGCGGTGCGACACATTCGCATCAGCCTTGCAGCGCGCCCCACATCTCGCGGTCGCGCACATCGGTCCACACTACAGGCCAGTCGATGCCGCGCGCTTCGTCGTAGGCGCGGGACACGTTGAACGGCAGGCAATGTTCATAGATCGCGTAGCCACCGAACGGCTTGTCCATGACGGCGCGCACGGCCGCGAACGTTTCCTTGAGCGATTTGCCCTGCGCGACAGCCAGTTCGGCAGGTTCGAAGGTGGCTGTCAGGAAATCGCGCGTCAGCGCGACGGCTTCAGCCACCTTGGCCGCACCCACCAGCGCATCGCCACGTCCCGGTACCAGGGCTGCGGGCTTATAGGCCTGCAAGCGATCGAGCGTCGCCGGCCAGTCGCGAAAGTGGGCATCGCCGCAATAGCAGGCGGATTTGTATTCGACGAGGTCGCCGGAGAACATGACGCCGGCATCGGGCACCCATGCCACCGTATCGCCGGCGGTGTGACCGCGCCCGAGATGGATGATGTCGACGCGGCGCTTGCCGAGCCACAACGTCATGCTGTCACGGAAGGTAAGAGTCGGCCAGGTCATGCCCGCCGGCACGCTTTCGACGCCACGGAACAGGCGCGGGAAGCGGCCGATTTCGCTGGCTTTGTCTTGCTCGCCGCGTTCGACGATGAGTTTGCGGGTGGTTTCGCTGGCAATCACTTCCGACGCCTTGAAGCCGGATGCGCCGAGCACGCGCACGGCGTGATAGTGCGACAGCAGCACATATTTGATGGGCTTGTCGGTGACGGCCTTGACGCGCGCAATGACGTCGTGCGCCATCAGCGGCGTCGCCTGCGCGTCGATCACCATGCAGCAATCATCGCCGACGATGACGCCGGTGTTGGGATCGCCCTCGGCGGTGTAGGCGTAGAGCCCCGCGCCAAGGCTCGAAAAGCTGACGGTTTTTTCGGCCATGTCGGTGGTTGAGGCGAAGCCGGGTTTGGTCATGGATATCTCCAATTTCAGATGCGGGCGTGTGCGCTCAAGTCTTTGCGACGAATATGGGCGTGGCGGTCCAGCCGAGCATGGCCAGGAACACCCCGAAGGCCAGCAAGAACAGCCCCACTTCCGGCGCTTCCAGCGATTTGGTCAGCACGCGTAGATATTCGTCGGCGAACGACTGGGTGCCGAGGCCCGCTAGCACCGCCAGTCGCGCCGCATGCGCCAGAACCGTCACCATGCAGCCGGCGGCGATGACGCTGCCGATGCGCATGTCGCGGCGGCCCATGGCGCGGCCGACCAGCCACGCCAATGCCGGTACGAGCAACAGATTCAATGCAAACATCGCGGTCTCAACTGCCTTCATGGGGCACGACTTTCTGCTCGATGGCACCGAAGATGGAGGCCCCGGTCGGGTCGCACATGTCCAGCCTCACCCGGTCGCCAAAACTCAGAAATGGGGTGCGCGGCTTGCCTTCCAGGATCGTTTCGACGGTGCGCACCTCGGCGAGGCAGGTGTAGCCCGAGCCGCCCTCGCCGACGGGCCGGCCGGGCCCGCCATCGCGCCCCTTGTTGGAGACCGTGCCAGAACCGACGACGGTGCCCGCCGATAATCGACGCGTTTTGGCGGCGTGTGCGACCAACTGATAAAACGAGAAGGTCATGTCCTGGCCGGCGTTGGGCTGTCCGAGCGCGATGCCGTTGACGGCAGCACTCAGTGCCAGATGCACGCGGCCGTCGCGCCAGGCGGACCCAAGTTCATCGGGTGTCACCGCAACCGGCCCGAATGCCGTGGGCGGCTTGCCGTGCAGGAAGCCGAAGCCCTTCGCCAATTCGGCGGGAATGAGATTGCGCAGGCTGACGTCGTTGACGAGCATCAGCAGCCGGATGCTGTCTTCGGCATCGACCGCGTTCGTGCCCATGGCCACATCGCCGGTGACGACGGCTAATTCGCCTTCCAGGTCGATGCCGTAATTCGTATCGGCAGCGATGATATCGTCCCTCGCGCCGAGCATCGCGTCGGACCCGCCCTGATACATCAACGGATCGGTCCAGAAGCTTTGCGGCATATCGGCGCCGCGCGCCCGCCGCACCAATTCGACGTGATTGACATAGGCCGATCCATCCAGCCACTGGAAGGCGCGGGGCAACGGGGCCATCGCCTTGCTCGCATCGAACGCGAATGTGGCAAAGGGCGCGCGTCGTCCGCCGTCGGCCGCCTCGTTCAGTTCCGAGGCGATGCGCTCGATCTTTGGGGCCTGTTGTTCCCAGTCGTCGAGCAACGCCTGCATGGTGCCGAGACCGGCGATCACATCCTCGGCGCGGGCGGCCAGCCGAAGATCGCGCGATACGACCGTCAGGCTACCGTCTCGTGTGCCATCGCGCAGGGTCGCCAGTTTCATCGTCGTGCTCCGCTGCGGCCGCATCCCGTTCATTCATACCGCCTAAACCGATTTGCAACAACGCCCGCAACCCATCGTCCGCCAGCCGCGACAGTCACGCACTTTTCGGACTTCGCGCGCGCCACGGAAGGGGCTACAAGTCGGCCTTCAATCCAGTCGAAGAGCCAATCCCCCATGCCTGCTTCCAAATCTCCTATGCCTGCATCCAAGTCAGCCACGGCAGAATTGCTGCTTGAGCTGTTTTCCGAGGAGATTCCGGCCCGCATGCAGGCGCGGGCGGCCGAAGACCTGCAGAAACTGGTGGTCGAGGGGCTCAGCGCGCAAGGTTTGGTGGCGGGTGCCGCGCAGAGCTATGCGACGCCGCGCCGGCTGACGCTGCACATCGCTGCGGTGCCGGCGCATTCGCCGGCCCTTTCCGAAGAACGCAAGGGACCGCGCGTCGGCGCGCCGGAGCCAGCGCTCGCGGGCTTCGTGAAGAGCGCCGGCATCACGTCAATCGCCGAAGCGCAGGTGGTGGCCGACGCCAAGAAGGGCGACTACTACGTCGTCCGGATCGATAAGGCCGGTCGCCCGGCCGCAGACATCATCGCCGAGGTGGTGCCGGAGGTCATGCGCAAATTCCCATGGCCCAAGTCGCAGCGCTGGGGCGATGGCGACTTTCAATGGGTGCGGCCGCTGCAATCGATCGTCTGCCTGCTCGGTGGCAAGGTCGTGCCGTTCGAGATCGCCGGGATCGCTTCGGGTAACATCACGCGTGGACACCGCTTCCATGGCAATGCGCCGTTCGTGGTGGCTGGGTTCGAAGACTACGGCGTCAAGCTCCGGGAGCACAAGGTGCTGCTGCCGGCGTCCGAGCGTGCCGGATGGATCGCCGAGCAGGCGCGGGCGCTGGCAAAGGCGCACAAGCTTGATCTGGTCGAGGACGATGCGCTGACCGCCGAGAATGCCGGGCTCACCGAATGGCCCACGGTGCTGATGGGGCAATTCGACCCAGCCTTTCTCGACGTGCCCGGCGAGTGCCTGACGACTTCGATGAAGTCACACCAGAAGTGCTTCTCGCTGCGCGATCCGAAGACCAAGAAGCTGACCAACCGCTTTTTGCTGGTGTCGAACCTGATCGCGCCCGACGGCGGCCGGCAGATCGTTTCCGGCAACGAGAAGGTGATCCGCGCACGGCTGTCGGATGCGAAATTTTTCTGGGATCAGGACTTGAAGCGGCCGCTCGACGAAATGGCGTCGCAACTGGCCGGCATCACCTTCCACGACAAGCTCGGCAGCCAGCGTGATCGCGTCGAGCGCATCGCCGAACTCGCCCATCAGATTGCCGGCGCTGTCGACGCCGACACCGACGATGCGCGCCGTGCAGCCCAACTCAGCAAGGCCGATCTGGTGTCGGGCATGGTCGGCGAATTTCCGGAACTACAAGGCTTGATGGGGCGCTATTACGCGGAGAAGGCGGGCACCAAGCCCGAGATCGCGCGCGCCATCGAATTGCACTACAAGCCGAAGGGGGCCGGCGACAGCGTGCCGCTGGCCGAGCGGGGCGACGCTGTCGCCATCGCCGTGGCGCTCGCCGACAAGCTCGATACGCTGGTCGGCTTCTGGGCCATCGGCGAGAAGCCGACCGGCTCGGGCGATCCCTACCAGTTGCGCCGCGCAGCCCTCGGTGTGATCCGCATCCTGCTTGAGAACGATTTGCGCCTGCCGCTGGCCCGCTTCATCGATTGCGCGTTCGCGGCTTATTTTTCCACCGTCGACGATCAGGCCGAGCAACAGTCTGTCAACGGCGTGGTGCAGGCGCTTGCCGATTATCAGATTGCGGAGGGTGTGCCGGGCCACGGCAAGACCGTGGGCGAGGCCGCGCTGATCGCCGAAGCCGTGCGGCAGAACGCCAATGGCGGCGGGGCTGATGGCAGGGACGACGAGGATGCGTTCTTCGATGGCCAGCGGCTGCTGGAGTTTGAAGGCTATTTCGGGCCCGTGCGCCGCGACCTGCTGGCATTTTTCGCCGAGCGGCTGAAGGTTTATCTGCGCGACAAGGGGGTGCGGCACGACCTGATCGACGCGGTGTTCGCGCTGTCAGGGCAGGACGACCTGGCGCTGATCGTCAAGCGCGTGACGGCGCTGGGCTCATTCCTCAAGACCGATGATGGGGCGAGCCTGCTAGCGGGCGTCAAGCGGGCGGTCAATATTCTGTCCATCGAAGAGAAGAAGGACAAGAAGCGCTACAACGGCGGCCACGACCGCAACCTTGTCAAGGAGCCCGCAGAGAAGGCGCTGTCGGCGGCGCTGACGAGCGTGCGGTCGGACACGCTCGCCGCCATCAACGTCGAAAATTTCACCGGTGCCATGAATGCTTTGGCCGAACTGCGTGCGCCGGTCGATGCCTTTTTCGAGCACGTCACCGTCAACGCCGACGATGCCTTGCTGCGCGAGAACCGCCTGCGCCTGCTGGCCGAAATCCGCACGGCCACCATGGGCGTCGCTGATTTCTCCAAGATCGCGGGGTGAGGGCACCGTTCAGCGGCGACCACGTCGTCGCCGCTCGCGTCACTGTCATCCTAGGCCTTTGTGCCTCGGATGATAGCATCGGCATATTTGGCGGCAGAGCCATCGCTACAAAACCATAGCTACGATGCCTCATAACACACCGGATCCGCCGTTTGGTGCGCTGAAGTCTGCCGCTGTTTGTGCTCAGAAGTGAGGGGAAGGGGGCGCAGTCGATCAAGCGTGCGCGACGCGACGGTAAGGCAATGCCGCATTGCAGCCGGGCGGGCGAGGGGGTAATTGATGCGCATGACCGGACATAAGCCCACGTTGTTGCAATCGCTGGCCAACCCGACGCGTTTCATGGCGCTGTCTGAGCGCGTGCTGCCGTGGCTGGCGGTGGCGACTGTCGTGGTGATGGCCATCGGACTCTATCAGGCGTTTGTCGTCTCGCCGCCCGATTATCAGCAGGGGCAGACGGTCAAGATCATGTACGTGCACGTGCCCTGCGCGTGGCTGGCGATGGCGGCCTACCTGACAGTCGCCGCCTCCAGTTTCGGTCTATTGGTGTTCCGGCATCCACTGGCTGATGTTTCGGCCCGCGCCGCGGCGCCCATCGGTGCGGCGTTCACGCTGCTGGCGCTGGTGACGGGCTCGCTCTGGGGCAAGCCAATGTGGGGCACCTATTGGGTCTGGGACGCGCGGCTGACGTCGATGCTGTTGCTGTTTTTTCTCTATCTCGGGTTGATCGCGCTGCGCTCCTCGGTCGAGGATGAGGCCGCCGCCGCAAAATTGACGGCGATTTTGGCGCTGGTGGGCGTGTCGCTGTTGCCGGTCATCAAGTTTTCGGTCGAGTGGTGGACTACGCTGCATCAGCCGTCGACCCGTTTCACGACCACGCTCGACGCAAGCTTTCGCGTGCCGCTGTTGATCAACGCGCTGGGCTTCACGCTGCTGTTTGCGTGTCTGCACATCAAGGCCATGCGCAACGAGGTGATGCGGCGGCGGGTTCGGTCGCTGCAACTGATGGCCGTGCGGCAGGCGAGCCTCGGCGGCCAACCACCGGCGCGCGTGTCATGAGCCTCGGACCGTTCGCAGGTTTCATCTGGGCGGCGTACGGCGTCACTGCGCTCGTCATCGCCGGGCTGATCGCTTGGCTGATTTTTGATGGCCGGCGGCAGGCGCGCGCGCTGGCGGCACTTGAAAAATTGGGTATCAAGCGGCGCTCAGAATGACGTTGCTGATGAAATCGAAAGTCCTGCCATGAGTGAGGAAACAGCGACGCCTGAAGTCAAGCCACGGGCATGGCTGCCGTTCTTGCCGGCGGCGGTGTTTGTCGCAATGGCGCTGATGTTTGCATTGGCGCTGATGCGACCTGGCGATCCGTCGTTGTTGCCGTCGATGCTGTTAGGCAAGCCCGCACCTTCCACGACGCTGCCGCCGCTCGAAGGTTACACGGACGGCGGCTCGGCTGTGCCCGGCATCGCGCCCGCAGCCCTTGTGCAGGGCAAGCCGGTGATCGTCAATTTCTGGCAATCGTCGTGCGCGCCGTGCGTCGGCGAGCATCCGCTGCTGATCATCCTGACTGAGAAGACGGGCGTGCCGCTGATCGGCATCAACTCCAAGGATCCGGCGGCCGGTGCGCGCCGCTTCCTCAATCGTTACGGCAACCCGTTTTCAGCCATCGGCGTCGATGCCAATGGCCGCGCGGCGATCGAATGGGGCGTCTACGGCATGCCCGAAACCTTCGTGCTCGATGGCACGGGTCGCGTCATCTACAAACAAATTGGCGCCATCACGCCGGAGATCGTCGACAACGTGCTAGTGCCGCTGCTCGCCAAGGCGAAGTGATTGATCAAATAGCGAGAGAAGGGTTTGACCGTTTACTCCGCCCTATCGTTCGTCATGGCCGCGTCACCGCGGAGCGGTGCTCCGCACCGACGGCGGCCACCCAAGCAAGCGCGGCGAGAGCGATCGCGTCGGCGACCTCAGGCGCAATACGGCAAGAGCCTATTGCGCCTGATCACAGGGCTTCATCCGGCCAAGCGCTTCAACGCCGCTTGCAGCTTGCTGATGGACACGCCGACTTCCGCCTTGCGTTCCAGCGTTTCTTCGATGGCTTCGGGTTTGGCGCGGCTCATGAAGCTGGGGTTGTCGAGCTTGGTGTCCATCTTGGCCAGATCAACCTCTTCAGCGGCGATTTCCTTTTCCAGCCGCGCCTTTTCCGCGCGCATGTCGATGACGCCGTCGAGCGGCAGGCACACCGTCGCCTCGCCGACGATAAGTTGCGCTGAACCTTTCGGCGCTGCAGTGGCAAAGCCGATGTCGTCGATGCGGGCCATGCGCATGATGGTGTCGCCGTGATGGGCGATGCGGGCGCGGGTTTGCTTGCTAGCACCCATCAGGATTAGCGGAATTTTCGCGCCGGCGGGCACGTTCATTTCCGAGCGCACGGACCGCACCTCGGAAATGAGCTGCACCAGCCAACCGATCTCGGTGTCGGCATCGGCATTCTGCAGGCCTTCGAGTTCGGGCCAGGACGATAGACACAGCAGCCGCTCGCGCTTGACGCCGACTTCCACCATGCGGCCCCAAAGCTCTTCAGTGATGAAGGGCATGAACGGATGCAGCATCTTCAGGATCTGATCGAGCACCCAGGCGGTAGTGGCGCGCGTCTCGGCGGTGGCTGCGTGATCATCGCCGCCGAGGATGGGCTTGGTCAGTTCCACGTACCAGTCGCAGAACGTGCCCCAGGTGAATTCGTAGGCGGCGGCCGCTGCTTCGTTGAACCTGTAGCCGTCGATGGCCGACGTCACCGCCTTGACGGCGCGTTCGGTTTCACCCGCGATCCACAGGTTGACGGTTTCCCTGACGCCGGTGGGATCGAAATCCTTCTGCCGCACGCACTCGTTCATTTCGGCGAAGCGCGCGGCGTTCCACAGCTTGGTCGCGAAATTGCGATAGCCTTCGACGCGGTTGGTCGCCAGTTTGAGGTCGCGGCCTTGGGCGGCCATTGCAGCCATCGTGAAGCGCAGCGCGTCGGCACCATACTGGTCGATCAGCACCAATGGGTCGATGACGTTGCCTATCGACTTCGACATCTTGCGGCCCTTCTCGTCGCGGACGAGGGCGTGGATGTAGACGTCGCGGAACGGCACTTCACCCATGAAATGGGTGCCCATCATCATCATGCGGGCGACCCAGAAAAAGATGATGTCGAAGCCGGTGACCAGCGCGGCGTTGGGGTAATAGCGCGCCAGCTCCTTGGTTTTATCGGGCCAGCCGAGCGTGGAAAATGGCCACAGCGCCGACGAAAACCAGGTGTCGAGCACGTCCTGGTCGCGCGTCAGCGACGTCGCTGAACCGAAATGCTCGGTTGCTTGAGCCAAGGCACCAACCTCGTCCGGGGCGACGAAGAATTTACCGTCCGGCCCGTACCACGCGGGTATCTGATGGCCCCACCAGAGTTGGCGCGAGATGCACCAGGGCTGGATGTTTTCGAGCCAGCGGAAATAATCGTCGGCGTATTTTTCGGGCACGAAGCGCGTCTTGCCGGAGCGCACAGCTTCGATCGCCGGCTTCGCCATGGTGGCTGCGTCGACGTACCACTGATCAGTCAGCCACGGCTCGATCGGCACGCCGGAGCGGTCGCCGTGCGGCACCACCTGTGTTGTCGGCTCGATCTTTTCCAGGAAACCGAGGTGGGCGAGATCGGCAACGACTTTGATGCGTGCTTCGAACCGGTCCATGCCCTTGTAGGCTTGGGGAACCTCATCGTTGAGCTTGGCGAAGGCATCGAAGATGTTGATCTGCGGCAGGCCCTGCCGCTTGCCGACGTCGAAGTCGTTGAAGTCGTGCGCGGGGGTGATCTTGACGGCACCGGTGCCCTTCTCGGGGTCGGAGTAATCGTCGCCGACGATCTTGATCTCGCGCCCGACGAGCGGCAGCACCGCGAACGTGCCGATCAACGCGAGGAAGCGTTCGTCCTTGGGGTTCACGGCGATGCCGGTATCTCCGAGCATTGTTTCAGGCCGCGTGGTGGCGACCGTGATGAAGGTCGAACGGTCGGCGGGATTGAAGGTTTTTCCGGCCAGCGGATAGCGGAAATAATAGAGGTGCCCACCGGGTTCGCGCGCCAACACCTTGCCCAGTGCCGTCTCGTCGAAGGCAATGAGGATGCCCTCTTTATCCTTGTCGCCGTCGGCCCATTTGAAGCTGCCTTTGATCTCGCGCGGCTCGACTTCGAGATCGGAAATGGCGGATTGGAATTTCGGGTCCCAGTTGACGAGACGCTTGTCCTTGTAGATCAG
>JANXYD010000126.1 GCA_025350265.1 Hyphomicrobiaceae bacterium
CAGAACGCAACCCATTTCACCGGCCACGGTATCCGCCGCGACCTCGGGAAGCTCTCGAGTGCCTACGAGCGAGCGGACAATCATATGTAGCACGCACAGGTTGTGTTTTCACGCGGAGTTGCAGAACACAGTAAATTTGGCGGGGTGGGATTGTGCGCAGGGCGTCGAAAGTGTTTGCAGGCTTTCAAACTTATCAATTTGTGGCATCAAGGTCATAGAGAATGCTCCCAGTCAGCGGAGTGCTCTGGGAGCGAAACCAAATGCTGTCACGTCGCAGGCTTCTTGATAAGACCGTTGGCGCGCTTGGTCTCGCGTTGATGCCGCTGGAAACGCAACTGGCGTCCGCCCAGACGACCCCGACTGCTCCTGCGAAAAAGCGTTTGATTGTCGACGCCCAAGTTCACCTCTGGACTGCCGAAACCCCAGATCACCCGTGGATCAAAGGCCGCACGCCACAGCTGCCGGAACCGTTTACAGTCGACAAACTACTGCCCTTGATGCGGCAAGCCGATGTCGATCGAGTGGTCGTTGTGCCGCCGTCATGGCCGGGCGATCGGAACGACGATGCGCTGGCCGCCGCCCAAAAATATCCAACGCGCTTCGGGATCATGGGCCGGATTCCCCTCGAAAAACCAGCATCAGCAGCGCTTCTACCCAAATGGAAAGAGCAGCCCGGTATGCTCGGACTCAGATTGACTTTTCTTGGTCCCGAGGCGCGCTGGCTCGCCGATGGCACCGCAGATTGGTTCTGGCCAGCCGCCGAAAAAGCCGGACTACCTGTCATGGTGTTGGCAACCCGGATGTCAGAACTGGCCCCAATCGCGGCAAAGCACCCGCACCTGACCCTCATCGTCGATCATATGGGGTTGTCAGGCGAGGTCGTGAAGGCGGGCAACGGCGCTGAACTCGTCAAGCAAACAGTAGCACTCGCAAAGTATGAGAATGTCTCTGTCAAACTGTCAGGGTACCCAGCTTATTCGTCAGAGCCGTATCCATTTCGAGACATGACAACTTACATCAAGAGCTGTTTCGATGCGTATGGCCCGCAGCGCTGTTATTGGGGCTCAGACATCACCAATTCGCTCACCAAGGCGACCTACCGTCAGCGCATCGATCAATTCGAAAACGATTACGACTTCCTGTCCGCAGACGACAAGGACTGGATTATGGGGCGGGCAATCCTGGCGCGATTGGGCTGGAACTGAAGGCCTGCCGCTGCCGGCTGCAGCGACCATCAGCTTGCGCGTAACTCTCCCTCACGCCGCCTTGCGCCGTGCGAAGTGGCGTTGCGCCTCGAGCGCCAGCCCAAAGCCGACGCTATTGAAGAGGTCGCCTTCGACGGCATGAGCCTGCGGCAGCAACGCCAACAGCAGCGTCTTCACCGCCGGGACCGCCGCCGTGCCCCCGGTCAAAAACAACGTGGTGATCTCTGAGCGCTCCAGCCCGGCAGCCGTCAGCGTGGCAGCGACGGTCGCCGCGATCCGTTCCAGTTCGTGTACAATGGCTGTCTCGAACAGGTGCTTGCCTGCCGTCACAGTCACATCGTCGACGATGCCATTGAGATCGATGGCGGCGGGGTCCACGCTCGACAAATCGATTTTGCATTGCTCGACCCGCGCCGCCAATAAATGCCCCGTCTGCTGGCGGATGATATCCAGGTAGCGCTGGAACAGCTCAGGTTCAGCGCAATCCGATAAAATCTGCTGCAGCGTGTGCAGGTTCTTCGGCGTGGCGATGGTGTGGATGCGATGCCAGGTGGCGAGGTCCACGAACGGCCAGCGCGGCAAATCCAGCCCTTTGATCGATTGCGCGTGGCTGCCGAGATGCGGCATCACAGCAGACATGCTCAGCCGCATATCCAAATTCGTGCCGCCGACGCGAATGCCGTCGTTGGCGAGAATGTCGTCGGCGCGGTTCGGTTTCGCCCGCCGTGCCGGCCCCACCTGGACGATGGAGAAGTCGGCGGTACCGCCGCCGATGTCGGCGATAAAAACCAGTTCGTCCGACGCCAGAGTGTGTTCGAACGACAGCGCGGCGGCGATCGGTTCGAACTGAAAGGCCACGGACTTGAAGCCGGCGCGCCGCGCGATGTCGCCGAGCTTGGCTTCGGCGCGGGCATCGACCACGTCGTTATCGTCAACGAAGTGCACCGGGCGGCCCATGACGACGCGCGAAATCTTGCAGCCCGCGTGGGCTTCGGCCTTGGCCTTCAAGTGCTGGACGTAGCCGACCAGAATATCCTCGAAGCTGCGGTATTGTCCGCCCACGGCTGTCTTTTCGGCGATCAGCTCCGACCCGAGGATCGACTTCAGCGAGCGCAGCAAGCGGCCGGGCTCGTGGATCGTGTACGCCTCCACCGCCGCCCGGCCATACAGCGGGTGCTCACCTTTTGCCGGAAAGAAGATCGCGCTGGGGATGGTCGTGTGCGCCCCCTCCACCGGCACCATCTCGGTCACGCCGTCGCGGACGATGGCGACGCCTGAGTTCGAGGTGCCGAAGTCGATGCCGCAGACGGGGGTGGATGTGGTCATGGCCGCGAGGTATCAAAGCCGCGCTGGTCGGGCAATGTGGCAATGTGCATTCGGCATTCGATCCGCCATTCCGTCACGTCGAAAACGCGAACTGATCTACCGCAGTGTGGATCAATGAGACCCAGGCTGCCCACATTCAGGCCCGCTGCTGATCCACCACCTCTCCTCTGGCCACCTCCCTCTTGCCGCCCCCCCCACCCGCGTCGTATCCCCTGCGGCATGACCCAATCAGCCGCCAAAGACATCCTCGCCACGCCTGTCCCCGACACGGTGCTGATCATCGATTTCGGCAGTCAGGTGACGCAACTCATCGCCCGCCGCGTCCGCGAGCATGGCGTGCATTCTGAGATCGTGCCGTACAACAAGGCTGCCGATGCCCAGGCGCGCCTGCAGCCGAAGGCCGTCATCCTCTCGGGCGGACCAGCAAGTGTCACGACTGAAGGCAGCCCGCGCGCGCCGGACTGGGTATTTCGATCGGGCCTGCCGGTGCTGTCGATCTGCTACGGGCAGCAGACCACGGCGTTGCAGCTCGGCGGCAAGGTCGAGAGTGGGCACGCCGCCGAATTCGGCCGCGCCGACATCGATATCATCGAGCCAAGCGCGCTGTTCGACGACATCTGGACGGTCGGCCAGCGCTATCCCGTGTGGATGAGCCACGGCGATCGGGTCACTGAATTGCCGGCAGGGTTCACCGTCAAGGCGACGAGCGAGAACGCGCCGTTCGCGATCGCGTCCGATGAAAAGCGCCGCATCTATACAACCATGTTCCATCCGGAGGTCGTCCATACGCCCGACGGGGCCAAGTTGCTCGGCAATTTCGTCCGCAAGATTGCCGGCCTGCCCGGCGACTGGACGATGCAGCATTTCCGCTCGGCGGAGATTGCCCGCATCCGTGCGCAGGTCGGCAAGGGTAAGGTGATTTGCGGCTTGTCCGGCGGCGTCGATTCAACCGTCGCAGCTGTGCTCATCCACGAAGCCATCGGCGATCAGCTCACGTGCATCTATGTCGATCACGGGCTGATGCGGGCCAATGAGAGCGAACAGGTGGTTGGGCTTTTCCGTGGCACCTACAACATACCGTTGGTGCATGTCGATGCGCGCGAAAAGTTCGTGTCGGCGCTGGCCGGCGTGACCGATCCGGAAAAAAAACGCAAAATCATCGGCGGCCTTTTCATTGAGGTTTTCGAGGCGGAAGCCAAAAAGGTCGGTGCCGATAACGCACCCGCGCAATTCCTGGCGCAAGGTACGCTCTACCCCGACGTGATCGAGAGCGTGTCGTTTACCGGCGGGCCTTCGGTCACCATCAAGTCCCATCACAACGTCGGCGGACTACCCGAGCGCATGAACCTCAAGCTCGTCGAGCCGTTGCGCGAGCTGTTCAAGGATGAAGTGCGCGCGCTCGGACGCGAACTGGGTTTGCCCCAGGCCTTCGTCGGCCGGCATCCGTTTCC
>JANXYD010000135.1 GCA_025350265.1 Hyphomicrobiaceae bacterium
TCAACGGTCTGCTTAAAGACCATCCTCCGAAATTCGGCCAAGCACCTGAGCGAAAGCGCTCTGGCCTTCAGATCTGGCCTGCTCGCCACCAGAAAATAAATACAGCAACAGCTTCAGGTCATTGAAATGCAATGAAAATTCATCTAACTCCATGCAGCGACATGCAATCGCGCGCTCACGCTATCGATGGAGATCGCGGCATACATCTCGCGTTCATGTTCATACAGCTACGACCACACCAACGCGACGGAATGGAATGTCCGCCGCGACCTGGCTTGGCTGGGTTACCGATTGCGGCGACGTCACGCCCGCCGCCATCGGGCTGGTGTCACAATTCCGTGCCAGGAGTGGAGGTCGAAGGACTGAAACCGTGGTAGGGGACTAAGACAACAGTGACTGCCTTGGGGAAGAGAGAGAAAAATCTCCGTTCAACCTTGTAGATGACGGCGAGGCATAGCGCCGCTTTACAAGTCCCAAAAAGTTGGTGCAAATCGCACCGACATGCCGTTTGGAGAGTTAAATGAAGTCGAATGCGGTTAAGTCCTACGCGCTTGATCTCGATTGGTCCGCACAAACCATGTTGCCCATCGAGCTGAATGGCGAGGAGTTACACCTGGAGGCACGCGCCTATCAGGGTACCGACCCTCACAATCAAGCGTTCGTCCTGATCAACCGGACGAGCCAGGCAGGAAATGAACTACCTTACGTTCGCGTTCACAGCGGGTGCGTGACGGGTGATATCTTTCATTCGCTGAAGTGCGATTGCTATCCGCAGCTGCAGGCGTCTTTGGAAAAAATTACGTCGTCGCCGCTCGGCGTGCTCATCTACCTGCCGTATCACGAAGGTCGCGGCATTGGCCTCGTCGCCAAGATCCGTGCCTACGCACTGCAGGAACAGGGTTACGATACGGTCGACGCCAACATTGCGGTCGGTGCGCCGATCGAGGCGAGGGAATACGATTTGGCTGCCCACATTTTATTCGATCTCGGCATGCCCGAAATTCGGCTGCTCAGCAACAATCCGGCGAAAACCGATGCGTTGCGGGCGGAAGGCATTCGTGTGGTCGAGCAGATTCCAGTCATCTGCAAGCCGAACGTACACAACGTTCGCTATCTCGAAACCAAGCGCAAACGCATGGCTCATCGTCTGCCTCTACCGGCGTGACAATCGCGCCTGCCCGATTGCGATAACTAACAAAGGCCGCATGCGCACAGCAGCGGCCTTTTTTCATAAGCGACCCCGAATGCGCCGAATGCCCAGGCCTGTTAAACACCACATCATGTCGCTGCTTGCGATCGTGGCGTGCATTGCCATGGCTGGAAAACTCATCAAGGCCGTCTATCGCGGAGATATGATGCAGACGCGCATCAAGCCTCTCGACTGATCCACACAAACGCGAAAGGACCGCACCCGAATGATTAAGCCGAACGCGGTCCCGAAACTATGAATAGTTAAGTGCTTGCTACTGCCAAGGGTTCAGGTCCGCCTGAACACAAACTCAATAGTCGCGGCACTGCCGATAGCGAGCGAGCCAATACGAGCTGCCGGTTTCCCGATAGCGACGGCGCAACCACGAGCAGTCGCCGTGGTAATAGCCGTCATAGAAGTAGAAATCGAAGCCATCACCCCAACTGAAGCGCCTGCCGCGATGTTCGCCGCGATCGCCACCACGATCACCACCGCTGCGAACAACCCGGCGGGCACCATCGCCGCCCGAGGCGCGTCCGCTCGACTGCCTGTTGCCGCCGCTGGTTACAGCACCGCGATTGCCGCCGCCGCCGCTGACCGAACCACGGTTGCCGCCGCCGCCGGCTCTGATACCGGCGCCGCCGCCACCGCCGCCACCTTTCGCACCGCCGCCACCGCCGCCACCGCCGCCACCTTTCGCACCGCCACCGCCGCCGCCACCCTTCTCAGCTTGTGCAAGGATCAATGGCTGGCTGCTCTCTGTCGTAGGCATGAGCGTCGATACTCCCGCTATGCCGGGAGCCGCTGCCGAAACAGGGTAAGCAAGCGCCAGCAATCCCAGAGCCGGCATCATCGAAAACAAAGGTCGTCGCATTGGGCAGAACCTCCACTTAGAATTTAATTGATCTGTCCAACCGTAACGCCAAGCACAACAAATAGTTCACGCAAGCAGCGATGTTTGCCAACTGACGAGCGCAATCGGTTAATTCATCCGCTTCACACGGAGCGGTAATCGAAGGCGTGCTTCCATCGCACGAGGCGACCCACCGACGGCGCGGGAAAGTGCGCCGCACATATCAAGGTTGGCGTGTCTGCGAAGCGGCCGAACAAATCGCGACGGCTGCTCGCGCCGAGTTTTGAATCGTAATCCGACATCATGCCGAGTTCTGGATAACGCGCCTGGATCGGCGAGTGGATCATGTCGCCGGTTATGAGGGCGTCGGCCTGCCCCGCTCGACCGGCATGCACGCAAAAATGATCGATGGTGTGACCCGGCGAGGGTATGCACCGGATGTGATCGTTCAGGACATGCGTGCTCAGTACAGTATCCGCGCGACGCGCAGCGACGATTGGCAGAACGCTATCGGTGATCCAAGGGCATGCGGCGGGTTCGCGCCCCTCCCGCTCTGTCCAGTATGCGAGTTCGCGTTCCGAAAACAGGTAACGTGCGTTGGGGAACGTCGGCACCCAGCGACCGTTGTCCAGCCGCGTATTCCAGCCGACATGGTCGACGTGCAGATGCGTGCACATGACCACATCAATATCACTCATGCCGAAGCCAGCCGCCGCCAAATTGCGCTCGTAAGTATCGGACGTTTGCTGGTCCCAGAAGGGCCGGCCGGGTCGGGACTTGTGGTTGCCCACGCAGCTATCGACGAGCACGGTCTGGCCCGGCGTTTCGATGATCCAGCTTTGCACGGCGAAGATGGCTTTGCCGCTGCTAGCCTCGAGATACGTCGGCTCGAGCCACGCCCGGTTTTCATCGAGGAGTTCCGGTGTCAGCGTCGGAAAGAACGTCAGCATCGGAAACAGCGGTGCCTGCAGTTCGACGATCCGATGGATCGTCATGTCACCGATACGGATGGGGGCGAGCGGGCTGGTCATCGGATGGCTCCGGGCTCAGGTCACGAGATGAGGCACAGCGGGGATGCTCGCATATGCCAATCGGCTGCGCAAACTTCGCCGACCAATCGCCGTAAGTGCGGTCAGCAATGACCGTCCCGCCCCCGCCTCGATTTCTCCGTCTGCATTGTGCGTGCGTGTTCACGTTGGCATTGGCCGCGTGCATGCTGTAACTGGAAGGGGCGATCGCGAATTTGCGTCGTGCACCCGACAGCCGCACTTAATTGGACGTAAAGATATGCCAGATCGTTTTCTGTTGGCCGGAGTGATGGGTTTTCCCGTCATGCATTCGCGCTCCCCCAAGTTGCATAATTTTTGGTTGGAGAAACACGGGTTGAACGGTCGTTATGTTCCCCTGGCGATCCGGCCGGATGGGCTTGAAGCGGCATTACGCGCGCTGCCCGCGCTCGGTTTTGCCGGCTGCAACCTGACCATTCCGCACAAGGAAACCGCGATGCGGCTGGTCGACAGCACCGATGCCGCCTCCAAGCGCATCGGTGCCATCAACTGCGTCACGGTCGCCAAGGACGGCTCTCTGGCCGGCTCCAATAACGACGGCTTCGGCTACATTCAATCGATCCTGCAGGCGCGGCCCGACTGGCGCGCCGATGCCGGCCCCATCGTGGTCATGGGCGCTGGCGGTGGCGCGCGAGCGGTATTGGTTGCCCTCGCCGATCGCGGGGCGCGCGAAATACGGCTGCTCAACCGCACCGATACGCGTGCTTCACTGCTGGCTGAAGACCTGGGCGCGCCAATCACCGCCGTGCCGTGGTCCGATCGCAGCAAGGCGCTGGACGGCGCGGCCATGCTGGTCAATACGACGAGCCAAGGCATGGTCGGCCAACCCGCGCTCGATATCGAACTGGAGAGCTTGCCGCGTGGCGCACTGGTGTCGGATATCGTCTACATTCCGAAGGTGACCCCCTTGCTGGCGGTGGCCAAGGCGCGCGGCAATCCGACGGTGGGCGGGTTGGGCATGTTGATCAATCAGGCGCGACCGGCATTCAAGGGCTGGTTCGGGATCATGCCCGAAGTGACGCCTGACCTCGTCGCCATGATGGAAGCGACGCTGTAACCGAGGCTCGCGTCAGAGTTCTTCACAACCTACACCCAATTACGGCAGTCCGTTATGGCAGAAACTTTGATGTTCAAGACCACCATGGAATTCGAGTATGGCGTGCCGCGCGAAATTGCGCCCGGCGTGTCGCGGCTGGTGGCGAACAATCCAAGCCCGTTCACCTTCAAAGGCACCAACACCTACCTCATCGGCACCAAGTCGCTGGCCGTCATCGATCCCGGCCCGCTCGACTCAGCGCATTGCGCGGCCATTGTCCGGGCAGCGGGCGGGCGGCCGATCACACACATCCTGATCACCCATACCCATCGCGATCATGTCGACGGCCTGCCGGCACTGCTGGCCATGACCGGTGCCAAGACGGCCGGCTACGGTGCCTATGAATTGACATCGACTGTCGCGGAACGCGGCGGCCCCGGCGGCGAAGGCTCACATACCGATCGCACCTGGAAACCGGACATTCAATTGCGCGAGGGCGATACTGTCGGCGGGGAAGACTGGGGCGTCACCGCCATCCACACGCCCGGCCACACGCCGGATCATCTGAGTTTCGCGCTGCGGCCGACCGGCACCGATCGCATTCTGTTTCCCGGTGATCATGTGATGGCGTGGAACACTAGCGTGGTCGCGCCGCCCGAAGGCCGCATGGCCGATTACCTGGCCTCGCTCGAAAAGTTGATGGCGCGCGACGACACGATCGCGTTTCCCGGCCACGGTGGCCAGTATGAAACACCCGCCCGCGTCGCCAAAGCTTATCTCATCCATCGCCGCATGCGCGATACAGCAATCCTCGACAGCATCAAGGCCGGTGCCTCCGCCGTTCCCGAGATCGTGGCGCGGATTTATAAGGGACTTGATCCACGACTGGTGCCGGCCGCCTCCATGTCGGTGCTGGCACACCTTGAGCATCAACTGGAACGCGGATTGATCAGCGTTCCCGGCCCGCTTTCTCAGACTTGCGATCTAGCGGCCGTTTGATGGCGATTGCTGCGTTCCGGGCGTCGGCGCGATTGATCCGGACGCCGCCACGCGACGACATGCCAACCGGACCCGCCGCGTCCAGGCGGGTCGAGAGATCGCGAACGAAGCGCCGGACGCGCGCCGCATTGGTCCCGAAGTCATGTCCGCCGTAACGTGATTGCGAGCGGATATCGACGCGCGCTTCGCTGTCGTCGCCGGCGATGCGGATGACGATATCATCGGTGAAGCCGAGGATCATCGTGCGATCGGTAGCCTCGATCAGTCCCGGCTTTGACTGCCGGGTTTGCGGCGCTTCTTCCGCCATCACTTTCCACCCGAGCCCACGGCGGCCGCGCACCAGATCCAGCGTCAACTCATAGACTTCCTCGGCCGAGCGGGGGATGCGGAGGGTGTGCAGATCGGGATAGGCGCGCGCCTGCAAGGCGGCAAAGGCCGGATTATAGGCCGTGGCGTTGGCGCCCGGTGAGCGCTGCTTGCCAGCCACCACGAACGCGGGCGGCTGGGCGGTGTTGGTTGAAATGTCGTACATGTTGGGGAGCGATAAATAAGTTGGAGCCATCGCAGCCGGCCATAGCCACAGCCCACTCGCAATCAATATGCCCCAGGCACACGACCACGCCCCCGCACGCCCCCGAAACCAGATGGACGAGGCCGAATAGATGCCGAGGCACAATCCCAGGGCCGCCAGCATGAGGCCGGCCCCCATCAGGTTGAGCGCTACCGGCGTCGACATTACCGACACCCGATGCAGGAGCGCGGCAATGACGATCAGCACCAGCGCGAACAGGCTCACCCGCTGCGACCAGGGTGCATAAGGCTCGTTGATATAAGTGGTGCGCCCGATCATGCGGCCTATCTCTGAAGCTTAAATTCAATCGGTTGATCATAGTCGAATTCGCCGACGAATGTCAGTGATTTACGCTCGCTTGAGTGATGCAAGAGCACCGACCAGGATGCGGCATCAGCCGACCAGTTTCGCCACCAGACCCAGCATCAAGGCGATGTCCGACGGCGTCGAAAGCCTGTGGTCACCCTCGGGCACGGCCTCGACATGCACATCATCTCCCGAGAGGATAGAAACCAGATCGAGCGTGTGCTCCCACGGCACATCCTCATCCTGCAGACCGTGCAAAATCTGAATGGGGCACCGGGGATCAAACCCAGCCGGTCCGATCAGATGCCGGTCCCCATCCTCGAGGAAACAGCGCGTGATCGCGTATGGCCCATCGCCATAGGCCGACGGTCTGAGATAGACACCTTGTTCGGTAATCGCGCGCCGACCGCTATCGGGAAACCGTTCCCACATCAACCGGCTGAGATCCCACGCTGGGGCAATCAGCATCAGTCCGCGAATGCGCGCAGCTGACTGCGGCGATGATTCGAGATAGCGCTTCAGCAACAGCAGCGCCAGGTAGCCGCCGGTCGACGATCCAACCAACACCTGCGGCCCCGTCGTCAATTGCGACACGACCGCATCCGCTTCGTCGAGCCAGTCGGAGATGGTACCATCCTCGAACCGGCCGGACGATTGGCCATGACCGGAATAATCCAGCCGCGTGCAGTTGA
>JANXYD010000157.1 GCA_025350265.1 Hyphomicrobiaceae bacterium
GACCGCTTCGGCATCCCCATCCGGCTGAATTTCTACACGCATGCCGAATTGCAGCTGATCGTCAGCCGGGGCGCGCGCGTCCTCGGCGTCCCGATCGTCACGGAAGGTGCCATGGAGATCGCGCGTCGCAGCCGCGGCACGCCGCGGATCGCTGGCCGCCTGCTCCGCCGCGTACGCGATTTCGCAGCGGTGGCGGGTTCCCAGACGATCGATGCGGCCGTCGCCGACAAGGCGCTGAAGATGCTGGAAGTGGACAGCGAGGGATTGGACGCGCTGGATCATCGTTACATCAACATCATCGCCAAGGGGTATGACGGCGGGCCGGTCGGCATCGAGACGATTTCGGCGGCGCTGTCGGAACCTCGCGACGCGCTCGAGGAGATCGTCGAGCCGTATTTATTGCAACAGGGCTTTATCGGCCGGACCCCCCGTGGACGGGTGTTGACGGCACGCGCCTATCGTCACATGGGGCTTTCCGCGCCCGCCCGCATGTCATCGCCGCAGACCAACCTTTTTGAAACGGATGACGACCACAACGCTCGTTGAGGTGACGGCTGCCAGCGTAAGTTTATCTCGACCGACTTTCAGGACTTGGACACACGCATGATCACTCGTTTGATCAACCGGCGTACGGCGCTGCAGGGGATCGGCGCGGCCTTCGCCAGCGGATTGGCCACGGCCGCCTACGGCTTCGGCATCGAGGCCCCATCGACCAGGATCACCCGCTATCGGATGACGCCGCCAGGCTGGCCTCAGGGCTACAGGGTCAACGCTGCGATCGTCACGGATCTGCATGTCATCGAACCGTGGATGGGGCTGAAGCGTCTGCGTGGCATCGTCGATACGACCAATGCGCTCGGCTGCGATATCGTGTTCCTGCTGGGCGACTTTGCGGGTGGCAACCAGATCAGCAGGCTCGGTCAGCGCATCGCGCCGGCGCAATGGGCCGCCGAGTTGGCACGGCTCAAGGCACCGTTGGGCGTCCACGCTATCCTCGGCAATCATGACTGGTGGGATGATCGCGAGGCGCAGCGCCGGCGTGCGGGGCCAACGGCTGCACATGTCGCGCTCAGTGCGGTCGGCATTCCCGTGCACGAGAACAAGGCGCTGCGCATTGCCCACAACGGCGGCGCGTTCTGGCTGGCCGGGCTCGGCGATCAGTGGGCGTTCTATCCCAAGGATCGCAAACGCCGCCGGCAGATGTCGTTCGACGGCCTCGATGATCTCGGCGCGACGTTGGCTCAGATCACCGACGACGCGCCGGTAATCCTGCTGGCCCACGAGCCTGATATCTTTCCGCAAGTGCCTCAGCGCGTGTCGCTGACCTTGTCGGGCCACACCCACGGCGGCCAGATCACCATCTTCAACTATTCGCCCATGGTGCCATCGAAGTACGGTTCACGCTATATCTACGGGCATATTGTAGAAGACAACCGGCACCTGATCGTGTCGGCGGGCCTTGGCTGTTCAGTCGTGCCATTCCGGCTCGGCGCGCCACCAGAGATCGTCCAACTCGAACTCGGCGTCTGATCAGAGCGGCGCAAGGTCGTATGTCACGGCGAGCCGGTGCTCAGCCCCCGGCGCGATGACAACCGTACTTGCGCCGATATTGCCGCTCTCGACACAGATGAAATGCATCGCCGATCTCGGCACCACATCCTTGAGTGCCAAGACGTTGGCACCCGGATGCCACGCGACGGTCGAGCGTCCACCTTCCCGCGCGATCCGAATGCGGCGTGCCAGCACGGGGTCTTCGATTTCGGCGACGTCGGGGGCTACGTCGAACAGGGCGATGGTTTCCTGGTGCAGCGTCAACGCACGATGCCAGACTTTTTCGCGTCCGCCGTCGGTGTTGTCGCGGTAACTGCAACCGTCGAGGCCGTGGACGGACGCGCAGCCGACGTCGCCGACGTGGAAATACGTATGCAATGCTTCACTGATCGGCAGCGGAACCGCGCCGGAATTTTGCGTCGTCAGCGCCACCCGCAATCGCGCACCGACCGTGATTGCCATGCGCAGCCTGGCATCTTGGTGGCTCGTTTCGAAGTCTACGCGCACATCGTCTGCCACCCGTTCGGTTGCGATCAAGCGCCAATCGACGGTGCGCACCAGCCCGTGTTGCGGCAGCGCCGGATCGGTGGCGTGCGGGCCGAACCACGGCCAGCACACCGGGATGCCGCCGCGAATCGCCTTGCCAGTCTGTGCCGCGGGCAACGGCGCACACCACAGCAGGTCTTCGTGGCCTGCCGGTTTCCAGGACAGTATCTGCGCACCTTGCAGGGCAATTTCGGCTGCGCAAAATTCAGTCCGAATGACGACGATGGCGTGGCCGCCCCGCACGATCACGCGCACACAGTCCTCGATACGAAACGCGACATCGAGCGTGGCGTTTAAGGGGGCGGCCATGTCGGCTCCTGTTCGGTCGGGTCGCAATCTTGTTGTAGTCGCGCATTTTACCAGCGGCCATAAGTTCTGACTTATACCGGCAAGCGAAACCGGTGACCTGTGTCGAGGCCCCCGTTCTCCCTCGTCTTCCCGGCCGTAGCGCCCCTCGCGCGGAGAGCCGGGATCTTGCCCGCACGCTGGCTTGGCAAGATTTCGGCTCGCGTTTGGCCGGAATGACGACCGGTGTGGTTCTGCGTTCTCCGCTTGGGAAATTAGACCGGAATAATAGAACGTGCCCCTCATGGCGGAACGATGCTTCGCCGGGACGGGTGGATGCAAGGGGGGCTATTTCATCGATCATTCTTTTCGCTGGTCGGTATTTCTTGCAACGTGGTGTTTGGGGGCTTCGGCTTGCGCCGATGACCACAACCTGTAAAAATTATACGTCACTTAGCCTGTCTTCCAGCACCCTTTCCGGAGTAGGTTTGATTGCGGTGCACGTGCCTGCCAGCGGCCAAGAGATCCATCCATGAGCGAATCCGAACCAGCAGCGTCAACGTCGACGATGCCTCTCGAGCGGGCGGCGACCGATGCCACGCCGCTTAAAAAACGCCGCGCCCTGCGCACGATCCATGGACCCTTGCCCGAGGGTTCGCCTGAAATGATGGGTGCGCGGACGTTCGTGACGATCGTGTTCGTTTTGCTCGGCGCTTCGTTCGTCGCCTCGACCGCGCTGTTCATCAACGAGTTCCGCGAGCAGGACTGGCTGGCGCTGCTGCTGTTGCACAGCCATCTCTTCCTTTTCTTTCCCACGCTCGGCGTTCTCGGGCTGCTGGCGTTTCATCTGCCATCGACCGTATTCACGCACATGTATTGGAATGATATTCCGCATGGCCGCATCCGGTTCTGCATTGGGCTGGTCGTCGTCGCGGGGTTGAGCTGGGTGTTTTCATCGAGCCTGCTCAACTCCGGTCCGCGCGAAATATGGGAAATCGCGCCGCGTGTTCTCACCGCCGACAAGTCCGAACCACCGGGCTGCAACGATGGCCGCCAGGCCTGCCGCCGCCTGAGCCTGCTCGATGGCACCAGTGCCGTTCGTGAAGCAGCACAGGTGCGGCTGGGCATGTCGAAATTCGCCCGCGTGTGCCGACCCGATCCGTTGCTCGAAGTGCCCGACGATTTTGTCCGCGAACGCTTCTGCTTTGCCACCAACGGCAAGCTATCCGGCGAGGCGTGCTGCATCGCGCAGGCGCGGTTCGCGGGCCACCTCGACGACGTCTGGGCCACCTCGGCCAACCGCTCGCTGACCGCAGCGTTCGATCAGATCGCGCTGCCGCTCAAGACGTTCTTCGTGCTGGTGGTCATCGTCATCGGCGGATTGCTGGTGATCTGGCGGAAGTTGCTGGAGGCGCGCTATCAGGCGATCGCGCCGGCCATCGAACGGGCCTTGCTGATTGGCGCGCTGGCGATGATACCTTGGCCACTGATGGACTACGCGTACGTCCAGGCCATGCAGACACTTTCCGGGCGCTGGACGGTCAACCCGCAGTTCCGCTTAAGCCTGGTCATCGCGCCGTGGGCAATGCTGCTGCTGGTGTTTTTCCTCGCCCGCATGGGCCGCAAGATCGAGCGGTTGGGGCAGCTCGCGGGTGCCGCCGTCAGCGTCGTCGCTTTTGTGCGTTATGACGAGTTGAACGATGTGGCCGTGCGCTGGCTCGGTGTCGGCGCGCCCTGGTGGATTCCGGCGCTCGTCGTGTTGTTCTGTATCGCGTGCGTGACGACACTGCGCTGGCCCAAGCATATGCAGCGCGGTCTCAACGGCGTGCTCGGACGCCACCCCGACGCGACCGCCAAGGCTGTCGGGAAGTCGGCATGATGGGGCGTGATCGGGGACCAATGCGATGAACACGATTACGGCGCGCGCCGTCAGGTTATCGGCCAAGGCCGTCGATGCGGCGAGCATTCAGGCACGTGTCGAGATGCGTGCAGTACGGCGCGCGTCAGACACAGACGCGCTGGTCGAGATCCATGCCGCCGCCGTCAATCCGTCCGACGTGAAGGCGGCTCTCGGCATGATGCCGTACGCGGTGTTTCCGCGCACGCCGGGACGCGACTTCGCGGGCCTGGTCATCGAGGGGCCGGCAGCCATCGTCGGCACCTGGGTATTCGGATCGTCGGGCGATCTCGGCATCCGGCGCGACGGCACCCACGCCACGCATCTGGTGGTCGAGGCTGCGGCGCTGGTGGAAAAGCCCGCAGCCATGCGCATCGAGGAAGCCGCCGGCATCGGCGTGCCGTTCGTGACGGCGCAGGAGGGTTATCGGCGTGCCGGCCAGCCCAAGCCCGGCGAAACCGTCGTGATCATGGGGCTCAACGGCAAGGTCGGACAGGCGGCGGCGCAGATCGCGACGTGGCGGGGCGCGCGCGTGATCGGTGTGGTGCGCAAGCCCGAACCCTACGCGGGTCACGCGTCCGGACCGATCGACATCATCGACAGTTCTGCCGGCGACACAGCCGAACGTGTGCGCAAGCTAACCGACGGGAAAGGCGCGGATATCGTGTTCAACACCGTCGGCGACCCCTATTTCGAGGCGGCGCACAAATCGCTGGCCGTGCTGGGCCGCCAGATTTTGATCTCGGCGGTCGACAAGATCGTGCAGTTCAACATCTTTGAATTTTATCGCGGACGGCATACCTACGTTGGCATCGATACGCTGGCGCTGTCGTCCATCGCCACCGGCGACGTGCTGCGCGAGCTATTGCCGGGATTCGCGGATGGCCACCTGATGCCGTTCCCGATTGGCCCGCAGGCCATCTATCCGCTGGCCGACGCTGGCAAGGCCTACCGCGCCGTGCTCGGAGCCGCGCGCGATCGCATTGTGTTGTCTCCACCGTCAGCCTAAAACATCCCGTAACCGGCGCAGCAGAGCCGGAGTAAATCACCGGAGGACACATGAAATTCACTTCCTGGGCGATCGGCATCGCGGTTGCCGCACTGTCCGCTTTCGCGCCCGCCAACGCGCAGCAAGCCAGCCCGATCATTATCAAGTTCAGCCACGTTGTCTCCGCCGATACGCCGAAGGGCAAGGGCTCCGAACGCTTCAAGGAACTTGCCGAAAAATATACCAACGGGCGCGTCAAGGTCGAAGTCTACCACAACTCTACTCTCTACAAGGACAAGGAGGAGCTGGAGGCGCTGCAGCTCGGCGCGGTGCAGATGCTGGCACCCTCGAACGCCAAGTTCGGCCCGCTCGGCATCAAGGATTTCGAGGTGCTCGACCTACCGATGCTGATCCCCAGCCTCGCTTCGCTGCGCAAAGTGACCGAGGGTCCGATCGGGCTCGGCATGCTGCAGAAACTGGATTCGGTGGGCCTCGTCGGGCTCGGCTATTGGGACAATGGCTTCAAGGTGATGACGGCCAACAAGCCGCTGCGCGACGTCGAGGATTTCAAGGGGCTGAAGATGCGCATTCAGCCGTCGAAAGTGCTGGCCGCGCAGTTCAAGGCGCTCGGCTCGCTGCCGCAGGCGCTGGCCTTCTCGGAAGTTTATCAATCGCTGCAGACTGGCGTCGTCGACGGGCAGGAAAACACGCCGGCCAATATCTACAGCCAGAAGATGAACGAAGTGCAGAAGTACATGACGCTCTCCAACCACGGCTACATCGGCTACATCGTGGTGGTCGGCAAGCCGTTCTGGAGCGGGCTGCCGGCCGATATTCGCGAACAGCTGACCAAGGCGATGAACGAATCGACGGCTTACGTGAACCAGATTTCGCAGAAAGAAAACGACGACGCGGTCGAGGCCATTCGCAAGACCGGAAAGACCGAGTTGATCACGCTGACGCCGGAGCAACTCGCAAGCTGGCGCAAGGTGATGTTGCCGGTGTATGACGAGATGGGCGACCGGGTCGGCAAGCAACTGATCCTGGACATCCAGAAGACTGTCGCCGGGTCGACGAATTGAGGCGCGCAATCGGCTCACGCCACTTGTAACGGCTGGGGTTGTTTGCTATTGCACGCGTATTGCCGGATGGCCGCGAGGCTGCCCGGCACTTTGTCATGATGCGGTCATGGCGGAATTGGTAGACGCACTAGTTTCAGGTACTAGCGCCGCAAGGCGTGGAGGTTCGAGTCCTCTTGACCGCACCATCACCGCAAGGTGATTGATCTTGAAGAATAAAATCAAAGCGTAACCTGCGTATCGCTAGTGCGGTGAGCTTCTCGGGCTTACGCGCCTCATGGCGTAATTCGTCCAATTTAGCCAGAGGGCTTGCTTGATACATGGGCGCTCAAATTGGCTTTGTTGTTCTCTCGCATTCCCAGCCTGAGGTGCTCAAGCGTCTGCTGTCGACGCTCGATCGCACCTATCGAAATCCACCTATCGTCGTGCATCACGATTTTTCGCAGTGCAGCCTCCCCGACGATGCGTCCGACTGGTCGACGGATCTTCAATACGTGCGGCCGCATATTCGGACGGAATGGGCACGGATCTCAATTCCCGAGGCTTTCCTGGCGGCCCTTGCAATGCTGTACAGTACGCGGGCTCCGGATTGGTTTGTCCTTCTCAGCGCATCGGATTATCCCGCCCTCGCCGGATCATCAGTCATCCGCGAACTCACAACCGGTAATGCCGACCTCTACATGGATTACCAATTCGTCGATCGTGCGCCTCTCGTGCTCGAGCCCGAGCCGCCGCCGATTTATCTCGGCGTCGGCAAGGAAAAATGGCGCCAGATCGTCAACGAGCGCTACATCATGACTCCCAATCCCTTCTCCGAAGACCTGCGCTGTTGCGCCGGCGATTTCTGGCTCACCGGCAACGCCCGGGTCGCCAGCAAACTCAACGATGCACCAGTCCGTTATCCGGATCTGTTTAAATACTATTTCACCAGTTTCTGCCCCGACGAATCTATCTGCCACACGATCCTCGGCAACGACCCCGATTTACGCATTGTGAAAAATAACAAGCGCTATACCTCCTGGCCTGACATGGGCGCGCACCCCAACACCTTGCAACTGTCAGACTTCGACGCGATCATCCGCTCCGGCTGCCATTTCACAAGGAAGTGCCTGCCGCCGGTGAGTGACGATTTGCTCGATAAGCTGGATCAGATTGCGGTATGGCGGTGACAGCACGTATTCACCCGCCGGCGTGGCAAGGCAGTCCCTTCAGCAATACGCTCAGCCGATTTCCGTATACAAAATTCCCGTCGACCCAGAAACATGGTGCCCTATGACGTCCAAGATCACACTCCACAAAGGCGACTTGCCAGCCGGCATCGGCTTTCCGAACGGCGTCGCCATCGACAGCGAAACGCTTGGCCTCAAACCGCACCGCGATCGCCTCTGTCTGCTGCAGTTATCCGCCGGCGACGGCACGGCGCATCTGGTGCAGTTCGACGGACATTCATACGACGCACCGAACCTGAAGCGGCTGCTGGCGGACGCTAAGACTGCCAAAATATTCCATTTCGCCCGCTTCGATGTGGCTGTGCTGTCGAAGTATCTCGGCGTCGTCACGCAACCGATCTATTGCACCAAGATCGCCTCCAAACTGGTGCGCACCTACACCGACCGGCACGGCCTGAAGGATCTGGTGGGCGAACTGCTCGGGGTCGAGTTGTCGAAGCATCAACAAAGCTCCGATTGGGCGGCCGAGAGCCTGTCGGATGCGCAAAAGCATTATGCCGCCGCCGACGTGCTGCACCTGCATGCGTTGCGTCAGCGCCTCGACGCGATGCTGGCGCGCGAAGGTCGCACGGCACTGGCGCAGCGATGCTTTGAATTCATGCCGACGCGGGCCACGCTGGACCTGGCCGGCTTTGAGGACATGGATATCTTTTCGCACTGAGATCGCAGCTGAGGCCTGTGCGGAACGTCCAGTCCCAATGTGACCCCAATTGCGCGACATAGCTCGGCTATGGTGTGGTGAAGTACCGGGCGTTCCGGCATGGCTGATCGGTGGGGGCGGCGAAGGCAGAGCATGACGTCGATCGACGCCACGAGCGCCAGACCCAGCGGCAAGGCACGTGCCGAGCGAGCGACTGCCCGATTGCGCGACAAACTGTTCCGCGCGGCGCGGCGGCATACGTTGATCGTACGGAGTTTGCGATTTCTGCTGCCGCTCGCGATCCTCGGTGGCTTCGGCGCGTACGGCCTGATCCTCAAGACGGCCTTCGGCGTCGGCGGCGGCGGGCAATTGCGGCCTGGCAAGATCGAGATCACGTCAAGCGACCTCAAGATGAAAAATCCGTCGTATTTCGGCGTCACCAAGGACGGCGGCAAATACGAGGTGCGCGCGCGTGAGGCAGCCGTCGATCTGGCGATGACCGGCCCGGTCAAGCTCGAAGGCATCGAAGGCGATCTGCTGCAGGCCAACGGCGTCAAGACCAGGCTCAAGGCCACGCGCGGGGCACTCGAAAACAAGAAGGGTGAACTCGAGTTGTTCGACGGGGTCGACGTCGACGCGTCGAACGGCATGCGCACGCAATTGGAGCGGGCGATGATCTATACCAAGGAGCATCGCGTCGTGTCGCGCGATCCGGTGCGCGCCGAAATGCCAACGGGAACGCTGACCGCCAATGCGATGGATTTTTCGACCGACAAGCGTGTCGGCCAGTTTCGCGGCAACGTCACCTTGCGGTTGACCCAAACGCCGTCATCGGCGACAGGGGCACGGCCGAGCATCGGGTTGGGTGGTGACGGCCGGCAACCCGTCGATATCCGCGCGCAGGAATTCGATATCGACGATTTGAAGTCGATGGCCGATTTTCGCGGACAGGTGGTCGCGCGCCAGGGCGAAACGCAACTGACAGCTCCCGAATTGCATGTGACCTACGAAGGGCAGGCCAGCGCGCAGGCCGGCTTCGACGGCACGCCCGCACCGCCTTTAGCACCAGCATCGGCAGGCGCCGCACCGGCCGCCAGTTCGGGCGCGCAAATGTCCCGCCTTATCGCGCGCACCGGGGTCGTGTTGACGGCCGGCACCGATCGTCGCGTCACCGCCGAAATCGTGGATTTCGACGTCAAGGCCGATACGGCGCTGTTCACGGGCAACGTCGAACTGCTGCAAGCCAAAAATGTATTTCGTGGTGGGCGGCTGGCGGTCGATCGCAAGGCCGGCAAGAGCCGGCTCGATACACCCGCTACCACCGCGAAGGGTCAGATCGGGCGCATCGCGGCGACGTTGATACAGAGCCCGGACCCGGCCAAGGCTGCGACCGCAACGAAAACCAAATCCGCGACGCCTGTGGACGCAAATCCGTTCGGCGGCCTGCGCGGCGATCCCGGCGCGCCGACCGATATCGAGGCCGACAGCCTTGAAGTCAACGATCTGACCAAGCAGGCAAGCTTTCGTGGCCGCGTGGTGGCCAAGCAGGGCGACCAGATCATTCAGACCGCGGAACTCGTCGCACACTATGCCGGGCAGACCGGGCTGATGTCGGGAGCCGGTGCGGAGGCAGCGACCAAGGAGGCGACAGCAAAGGGCCTTGGCGGCGCGCAGCTCACCCATATCGAAACCAAGGGCGTCACCAAGATCACCACCAAGGACGGGCAAGAGGCCGATGGTGGCAATGCGCGCTTCGATCTCAAGGCTAATCAAATCACGATGGACGGGTTGAACGGCGTCGTGACTCTCCGCCAGGGCCAAGGCAGCAAGGTCGACGGTTGCAAGCTGCAAATGAACCTGACCACCGGCGAGGCGCACGTTTTACCGTGCGCGGCGGCAACCAATGCTGTGATCCCGCCGACGGCGGCCCAATTGAACATTGCCGCAAAGCCCGGCGTTGCGCCGCCGACGCAACCGACCGACTGCCCGCCCGGCCGCATGTGCGTCATCATCCAGCGGCCGGATCAATTGAAACAAGCCGCCGAGGCTCGTTCGAAGGCGACCGGCGTTCCGGCAGGTAGCGGAAATGTCCCCGCCGCCAAAGCCGCGCCCGCGCGACCAAAGACCGAGCCGGTGCAACCGCAGACCAGCCCCAGCACCGTCTACCGGTCCAATTGAAGCCCGGATTGAGTGTCATTGCCATCAGCACCGCCAAGGCGTCGCAAGGTCAACCGATGAAGATTTTTCGCCCCAACACAGCGCCGAA
>JANXYD010000164.1 GCA_025350265.1 Hyphomicrobiaceae bacterium
GGCGACCTGATCGTGGTCGACACCTCGCCCGGCAAGGAAGCCTTCAACAATTTCGTCAAGGCGCTGCCCGTCGCCACCATCCTGAAACCGTTCTGACGCGGCCGGCCGGGGACGCACTTCCCGGTTCCCGCGCACGGGGGAAGGTGTCCGTATTGGCAGAGCCGTAACGGGTGGATGGGCAAAGCCTTGTTCGAACACGCGGCCGCCCCTCAACCGCCCGTCGATGCGCAGTATGGCTCCGCCATGACGGGCACCTTCTCCCCATCGGAGGGATGGGGAGAAGGGAAACCTGCTGCCTCACTCCTGCCCTGCCTATTGCCTACTGCCGACGCACCAAATACCACCACTCACCTCACACCGTGATGCTCCGATGACCCCCGAACGCTCCGAGCCCTCGTCAAACCAGCACGCCTTACCTGCCGCGGTGACGCAATCGTCGCAGCTCACGTCGGCGCGCGATGGCGTGTTGCAGCCCGGCTACGGCTATGGCGCAGCTGTCGAAGGCCACAACCTCGGCAGTCAGTTGTGGGAATACTGGCGCATCCTCAACAAGCGGCGCTGGCTGGTGCTGGGGCTGGCGCTCGGCACGATGCTGGTGACAGGCCTCGCCACGCTGCTGGAAACGCCGCTCTATACGTCCACCATTCGCCTGCAGATCGACAAGGCGGGTGCCAAGCCCCTCGACAATGGCGAGGTGCGCCCCGCCGACGGCTTTGATCTCGACTTCCTCAAGACACAGTACGAATTGTTGCAAGGCCGCTCGATGGCCGAGCGCGTGGTCTCGTCGCTTAAACTCGGGGCCGACGCCAGCTTCCTGCAGCCGGCCGGCTATTCGGTGTTTGGGTTGGTGCGTGTCCTGTTTCAGCCGCGCGTGGCGATCGGCACCAATGCCGCAGCCGATGAACGCAGGGCCGCCCGTGTGGTGCTCGAGAACCGCTCGATCCGGCCGTTGCCAGGGTCGCGCCTCGTCGACCTGCAATACGTCGATCCGAGCCCGCCGCGTGCGCAACGCGTGGTGTCGGCGCTGGCGGATGCCTACATCGCCTCCAACATCGACAAGCGCTTTGAGGCCAATGCCTATTCGCGCACCTTCCTCGAAGACCAGACCAAGCAATTGAAGATCCGCCTCGAAGAGTCGGAAAAGGTGATGCTCGATTTCGCGCAGCGCGAAAAGATCGTTGCCAGCACCGAGAAGGCCTCGGTCGCCGAGAACAATCTGGCCAGCGCCAACACCGCGCTCGGCGTACTCATTTCGGAACGCATCAAGACCGAACAACAATTCCAGCAGGTGCAGCAGGCCACGGCGATCAACTTGCCGCAGTTGTTGACCAACGCCGTCATCGACGGCTTGCGTGGCCGCCGCAATCTCTTGGTGACGGAATATCAAGAAAAGCTCGAAACGTTCAAACCCGACTACCCGCAGATGGTGCAGATCAAGAACAAAATCAGTGAGATCGACCGACAACTGACCACCGAAATCGCCACGATCAAGTCCTCGTTCAAGGCCGCATTCGAGGCATCGGCAAAGCAGGAAGCCGACATGCGCGCGCAGGTCGAAAAGCTCAAAGTCGAGGTGCTCGACCTGCAGCAGCGCTCCATCCAATTCAATATCCTGAAGCGCGAAGTCGACAGCAATCGCGCGATCTACGACAGCCTGTTGCAGCGGTTCAAGCAGGTCGATATCGCCGGCGGCGTCGGCGCCAATAACGTCTTCATCGTCGACCGTGCGGAAGTTCCGGGGTCGCCGTCGTCGCCGCTGCTGGGTCGCGCGCTGGCGCTGTCGCTGGGCTTCGGCCTGTTCGCCGGCATCGCGCTGGCGTTCGTGCTCGAACATCTCGACAACACCATCCGCACCGTCGACGAACTTGAACGTGCCACCGGCTGCGTCACGCTCGGCATCGTGCCGCGCGCGGCCGACACCAGCACGGCCGACGCTGAACTCGCCGATCCCCGCTCGGCGCTCAGCGAAGCCTATCGCTCGCTCGCCACCGCCTTGCAGTTTTCGACCGAGAAGGGCCTGCCGTGGAGCATCTTGTTCACCAGCGCCGGCCCCGGCGAAGGCAAGTCGACCAGTGCAATCGCCATGACCCGGCATTTCTCCTCGCTGGGTCTGAAGGTACTGCTGATCGATGCCGATTTGCGCAATCCGTCCGTTCACGCGCGGCTCGGACTCGCCAACGATCGCGGCCTCTCCAACGCCCTGAC
>JANXYD010000171.1 GCA_025350265.1 Hyphomicrobiaceae bacterium
CGGATTGGCGAATTCGGTCACGTCGGTGGGTTTGCCTCCCAGCACGTCGGTATATTTGCCCTGCAGATCATCCAAGGTCTTGCGGGCATCGATCGCCGAACTCTGCGACGCGAGCACGGCGACGTAGCCGTTCGTTGCCGCCTTGGTCGGAATGGCCGGCGTCGCAGCCACCCCCGCCACTGCCGCTGGACCACCGATTGCTGAAGGCGTGGCCCCTGGGGAATAAGCATCCGCCGACTTGACCGCTTTTAGCGGAGCAATCTTGGCAACGGCCATTTTCAAAACAGGGGCCGGCTTGCCGGCGGCGGGGTCGTCCAGCGATGCAATCACCTTGGGCGCGATCGGCGCGCGTTGCGGCTGCAGTGGCGGTGCCGCGACAGCACGGCCGGACGGAGCCAGCGTTACAGGCGGCAGCGCCGCCGGTGCGGACGCCTGTGGGCCTTGCCCCATCGGCAAGCCATCCAGTGCCAGTCCGGGAACACTGATCGTCGGTCGCATCGACGCCTGCGGCTGCGAGGCTTGCGTGCCGGGCGGCGCGATCGCAATGGTTTGGACGCGGCGCGCACCAGCCGGTGCCCCGTTATCGCCACTGCCGTCGTTGGCCGGCACGACAGCCGGCATCTGCTCGCCCAGCCGTTCGCAGATTTGCTGTCGGCGTTGGCCGCGATATTGGCTTCGGCCGAGCGCTGCTTGCTTGGCGCAGCGTCCGCGCGGACAGCCATTGGACGGTTGCCGGCCACTGGCGTCGCGCCAAATTTCTTGTAGCCATAGGCACCGCCGGCACCGATGCCGATGGCGATGGTCAAAGAGGCCAGGATCTTGATCAGCCCGAAGCGGCGGGGCGCGTCCTCGTCCTCGTCGTCGAACTCCTCTTCGTCGTCATCGAAGGCTTCGGCCGCGTGGGCTTGCGCATGCGGATCGTAGTGCGGTTGCCCCGGTTGTGTCGGCTGGTGCGGGCGGCCGGTATGTGGATCGACGTAAGCCACCGGCGCGGTCGCGTAGGCACCGAATTCATAGCCGCGCGGGTCGTGACCAACCGTGTTCGGGGGGCCATTTTGATAGCCGGCCGGGGGGTATCCGCCCATCTGCTGAGCCGGCGCGGCATAGCCCTGCTCGACATGTCCGGGATAGGTGCCACGGAGCTGTTGGGTGGGATCTTGATAGGGTGGGGCGGGCGTCTGATAGGCCGCCGCTGGGTCCGGTTGCTGCTGCGGAAAATAATGGCCGCGATGCGGGTCGGCCGGGAACGGCTGTTGCGGCGGGTAGGCGTGCTGGGGATAACCCGGCTGCTGCGCGTAGGGGCCGCCCGATCCATTCGCCTGCGGGGGCGGCAACGCTTGATACTGCGGAGGATATGCGTTGGGTTGGCCCGCTGCGGGTGCGCCCTGCTGCGGCCACGGCAGCTGCCCCGTCGGGCCTGGGTGCGGACGCCCGGTCGGCTGCGGATCATACGCGGGGGCGGCGAACTGCGGGTCTTGCGGATAAGACGCTGCCTGCGAGCCGGCCGCGTTCCAGGGCAAGCCATGCTCAACCGGCGCGGAGCCGCGCGCGGGCGGATAGGTCGGCTGCGCCGCAGTACGGTCTTGGCTACTGTTGGAACGTGCCATAAACGTATTCCCTCGACCTTGCCTGGGGTTGAGGAGGTCATCGACCCAAGGCCGATGTATGTCCGCAAGCCCTGCTCAAGTTGTCCGTCTGCCCCATCGCGATACCCTATCGAGCGTAGCGTGCAACGTCTAGGTGTCTGTCTTGACGTTGCTAACGCTGTACCCGCCGATATCACTCAGTTCCAGGCACACAAAATGTGTCATGCACCTAAAGTCTTCAAATCGGTCGACGCTTAGGCTCGTCACCGGCCACGTGCGCTGTCAGCTATCGCAATTCTTCCGGTGCAGCGACACCCAAGATCGTCAATCCCACTGCTAATACCTGTGCATGAGCCGCCAACAGCGCCAGCCGTGCGGCGGTCAAAGCCAAATCGTCCTTCTGCATGTACCGCAATTGTGGCGTTTCATTGCCGCGTGCCCAGTGGCCGTGAAAAGATGCGGCTAATTCATAGAGATAGAAGGCAATCCGATGCGGTTCATGGGCCCGCGCCGCACTTTCGACCAGCACCGGAAAGAACGCCAGCTTCCTGATCATCTCGAGTTCGCCGACATCGCTCAGCCGCGCGAGGTCGGCTGTGGCCACCGCAGCGCTCGTTTCAGACAGGCCCGGGAACACTTCGGCGACATTGCGGAACACCGATTTTGCGCGCGCATGCGCCATCTGCACGTAGAAGACTGGATTTTCCTTCGACTGTTCGATCACTTTCGCCAGATCGAAGTCGAGCGCGGCGTCGTTCTTGCGATACAGCATCATGAAGCGCACGGGATCGCGGCCGACCTCGTCGACGACGTCGCGCACAGTGACGAACGTGCCTTCGCGCTTGCTCATCTTGAACGGCTGGCCGTCCTTGAACAACCGCACGAGCTGGCAGAAAATCACGTCGATGTCGCCCTTGCCGCCCGACACTGCCGATACGGCCGCCTGCAACCGCTTCTTATAGCCGGCATGATCGGCACCGAGCACGTCGATCATGTGCGTGAAACCGCGGTCCCACTTGGTCTTGTGATAGGCGATGTCGGGCGCGAAGTAGGTGTAGCTGCCGTCCGATTTGAGCAACGCGCGGTCGGCATCGTCGCCAAATGCTGTCGAGCGGAACAGGGTCTGCTCGCGGTCTTCCCAATCCGGATTGATCTCGCCTTTCGGTGCCTCGAGCCGGCCTTGGAAGACATGGCCTTCAATGCGCAGCGTGGCGATGGTTTCGGCGACCAGATCGTGATTGCCGGACATCAGCGAGCGTTCCGAAAAGAACACATCATGCGCGATGCCGAGTTGGGCCAGATCCGCGCGGATGAGATCCATCATGCACTCAAGTGCGAAGGTTCTGACCGGTGCCAGCCATTCGCTTTCGGGTTTGCCGAGCAGCAAGCGCCCATACTTTTCGGTTAGCGCCGCGCCGACGGGTACAAGGTAATCGCCGGGATAAAGTCCCTCCGGAATGACGCCGATGTCGTCACCGAGCGCCTCGCGGTAGCG
>JANXYD010000259.1 GCA_025350265.1 Hyphomicrobiaceae bacterium
ACGGTCGGCTGTTATCTGCGTCGTCTTCGCAAAAAGCCGCATCGATGAAGCGCGCTGAACCCTGGGTCCTAGGCACAAGGCCTAGGAAGACAATAGTGGATACGATGTCGACTTTCTCGTCCTTAAGTTTTTTGCACCAAATGTTGTAATCCAAACTGCGGCACTACCCAAGTGTGGGTGCGTTGCTTGCTTCGCAAACAGGGCTATCGCCCTGTGACCCATTCGGGGAAAGTTTTCCCCGAACCCCTTCCTTATTCGAATGAGGATAAGACGGCGTCACGCGCTTTCGGCGTGGGCTTTCTTTTTGTAGGGGGCCTTGTCGCGGAACGACGGCTTGCCGGCCGCGAGTGCGCCGGGCTTGCTGAACTTGTGTGGGCCTTTAGATTTGTGATCGTTGGATTTGCCGGCGAAGGGCTTGTAGCTTTTGGCCTTGAACCCATCGGCTTTGCCCGCGTGCGGCTTGGCATAGTTCGGCTTGGCATATGGCTTCGGCGCGTCGGCGTGGACGGGCGCGTTGCTGTTGGCGGCCGGCGTGCTGTCGTTGGCATCCGATGCGCCGTCGCCGTCGCCCTGCCTGTTGCTGACGCGCGCGATGTGGCCTTGCTTCTGCGGCGATGCCTTGACCGACGCTGCAAACCGTTCGGCATGGTCCTGCGCGATCTGGAAGCGGCTGTCGCGATCGAAAATGCGGATGACGCCGATTTCAGATTTTGTCACGTCGCCGGCCCGGCAGATCAAGGGCAACAGCCAGCGCGGATCAGCGTTGTGCTCGCGGCCGATGGAGATCCGGAACCACACCATATCCTCGCGATCGACGCGTTCGCGCGGCGCACCGCTCGCTGCCGGACGATTGAAGTCCGGACGCTCGCCGCGCTGCGCATCGCCGCCGCGATCGGATTTCTTGTCGCGCCAGTTCTTCACCGGTGCGTCGCCACGCGGACGGTTGTCGCGGCTCTCGTAAGGTGCGCGCGTGCCGGCACCCGGATCGGTGATGTCTTCAGGTGCCGGCAACTGCGCGCGGTGAAAGCGCATCAACGCCATCGCGATCTCGTCGGCGGTGCGCCCGCCAGCCATCAGGGCGCGCCCGAGTGCCAAATCCTCTTCGGTTGCCGGCTCGGAAAAGATCGGATGCGCGAGCAGCCGCTGTTGATCCTTGACGCGGATCTCATCGGCGGTGGGTGACGGTCCCCACGACGCCTTGACGCCGGCTGCGAGCAGCAGCGAATCCGCTCGGCGGCGGCGTGTCTGCGGCACGATCAGCACGCAGACGCCTTT
Organism: Hyphomicrobiaceae bacterium; assembly: GCA_025350265.1. GTDB lineage: Bacteria > Pseudomonadota > Alphaproteobacteria > Rhizobiales > Hyphomicrobiaceae > JABFRJ01. Next base: position 1,276 of record JANXYD010000259.1, read on the forward strand.
TTTACCCGCGCGCCCGGTGCGGCCCGAACGATGCAGCAAGGTTTCGCGGTCGTTCGGCAGATCGGCGTGGATGACCAAAGCCAGATCGGGCAGATCCAGGCCGCGTGCTGCGACATCCGTTGCGACCAGAACGCGCGCCCGCCCGTCACGCAGCGATTGCAGCGCGGTGTTGCGTTCGTTCTGCGTCAACTCACCTGAAAGCGCGACCGCCGAGAACCCACGTTCCGCCAAGGCCAGGTGCATCTTGCGCACGCCTTCGCGGGTCGAGCAGAACACCAGCGCCGAGCCCGATTCAAAAAACCTCAGCACGTTGACGACAGCCAGTTCGCCATCGCGCGGGGCGGTACGAATGGCGCGATATTCGATATCGGCGTGCGGCTTGTTCTTGGAAACGGTTTCGATGCGCAGGGCATCGCGCTGATAGGTGCGCGCCAGCGTCTCGATGGCTTTCGGCATGGTCGCTGAAAACATCAGGGTCTGCCGCTCGGCCGGGGTCGCGTCGAGAATGGCCTGCAGGTCTTCGCGAAAGCCCAAGTCGAGCATCTCGTCGGCTTCGTCGAGCACTACCGCACGTAGCGCTTTCACGTCGAGGCGGCCGCGCTCCAAATGGTCACGCACGCGGCCGGGCGTGCCGACGACAATATGACATCCGGCCGCCAACGCGTTCTTTTCGCCGCGCACATCCATGCCGCCGACGCACGATGCAACGCGCGCGCCGGTTTCGGCATACAGCCACGCCAACTCGCGCTGCACCTGCATGGCGAGTTCGCGGGTTGGCGCGATGATCAGCGCCAGTGGCGCGCCGCCGCGCTCGAATTTCTCAGCGCCCGCCAGCAACTTGGTGGCGAGTGCCAAGCCGAACGCCACGGTCTTGCCCGAACCGGTTTGCGCCGATACCAGCAGGTCGCGGCCCTCGGCCTTGGCTTCCAGCACCGCCAATTGCACGGCGGTTGGTTCGTCATAGTTACGCGCGACAAGAGCACGAGCGAGGGCTGGGTTGGTTTCAGGAAATGCCATGATGGAATGCAAGCTCAGTGGGGCGCAGCCGAGGCCACGCGGATGATGACCGCCGTCGCTAGCGACGACGTGCGAATGAGGAAATGCAGGCTGAAAGCCTGAACTGTAAGTTGCAGGCTAAAAGCCTGGATTGGGGGATGAAGGAGGTGGGCCCGACTCGATTGGCGCAACCGTCCATCCGGGACCGGCTGCGCTCTGCTCGATGCCCACTGGCGATCCGCAAGCGCGCCGCAGTTGCGGCAATCGCTTCGGCTCTCATGTGTCGGTGTTCACCCAAGCGCCTGATCACAAACAGGCAACGAAACCGGCATGAGGATAAAGCCCGGGCATCGCTCCAAGGCTCCAAGATTTTGGTTCATATCTGATTTCTCAAAAAACGCCAGCGCTTTCAACGCCGCAGGCCTGCGCAGGGCGGCCATTCTGCTTTAACGAAGCGCGGCGACTGGTCTTGTTAACCGCGCGACGCGTGCCCAAATGCAAACCGTGGCAGTGTTGTTGCGCGGATATTTCACGACCGGCGGTGATTGAGGCAGTCGATCCGAGACGTCGTGCCGGGAGTTGTTTGCTGGGGCTTCACAGCACTGTCATTGGCAGGTACTATGAGTGCTAAGCGCGAGTGCGACGTGCCAAGACCGTTAGAACGGGTAGGTTTCCTTCCGAGGACGCACACACGTGACTGGAGCCGCAACAGCAGAACACTTCCCCGCATTGGTGTTGAACGCCGATTTCAGACCGCTGAGCTATTACCCGCTCTCGCTCTGGAGCTGGCAGGACACGGTGAAAGCTGTATTCCTCGATCGCGTCAATATCGTCAGCGAATACGATCGCCACGTCCGCAGCGTCAGCTTCGAGATGCGGCTGCCGAGCGTCGTATCGTTGAAGACCTACGTCAAACCCGCGCTTTACCCAGCCTTCACGCGCTTCAACGTGTTCCTGCGCGATCGGTTCGTGTGCCAGTACTGCGGCTGCAAGCACGAGCTGACGTTCGACCATCTGGTGCCCCGCGCGAGCGGCGGCGAAACTCGCTGGGACAACGTGGTTGCGGCCTGTTCGCCGTGCAATCTGGCCAAGGGGTCGAAGTCGCTGAAGCAGTCGGGCATGCGGCTGGCGCAACATCCCTATCGGCCGACGGTGTTCGAATTGCACCGCAACGGCCGGCAGTTTCCACCCAACTATCTGCACGAAAGCTGGATGGATTATCTTTATTGGGATACCGAACTCGAGCCCTGACGACCAGCCGTCGGAGTTCGTCGTGTAGCGGTTTGCGCGGCTCCGAAGTTTCCATCACAGGTTGGCAGTAGGTAGGGCATGATCGAAAGCATTCGCAGAAATTCGGCGAACGGCGGCATCATTGCTGCGGCAATCGCCGTCGTAATCACTTGCATTGCCGCGACCACTGCATCGGCTGAAACGACCGTGCTGCGCGTCGGGCATTTCCCCAACATCACGCACGTTCAGGCGCTGGTCGGGCATAATATGTCCCGCACTGGCCAGGGCTGGTTTGAGCAACGGCTCGGTGCTGATGTAAAGCTCGACTGGTACATCTACAATGCTGGTCCAAGTGCGGTGGAGGCCATCTTCGCCAATTCGATCGACGTGACGTATGTCGGGCCCAGCCCCGCCATCAATGCCTATGCAAAAGCACGCGGCGAAGACATTCGCATCGTGTCGGGAGCCGTCAACGGTGGTGCAGCACTTGTGGTGCAGGCGGATTCGAGTGCGAAAACTGCTGCCGATTTCCGCGGCAGAAAGATCGCCACGCCGCAGCTCGGAAATACGCAGGATGTTTCGGCCCGCGCCTGGTTGGCGGCCGGCGGCTTGAAGATCACGCAGACCGGAGGCGATGCGTTCGTGCTGCCGACGGCCAATCCAGATCAACTGTCGCTGTTCCGGCAAAAGCAGCTCGACGCGGTGTGGACCGTTGAACCCTGGGTCAGCCGCTTGGAAATGGAGGCTCAGGGCAAAGTGTTGGTGGAGGAGGCCGACACGGTGACGACGGTGGTGGTCGCAAGCGCCAAAATCATGGCGGCACGCCGCGATTTGATCTCCAAGTTTGTCAAAGCCCACCGCGAACTCACGGCCTGGATCAAAGCCAACCCCGCCGACGCCCAGCGCATGGTGCGGGACGAACTGAGCGCGGAAACACGCTCGCCGATGGCCGCAGAGTTGGTCGCGCACGCCTGGCCACGCATCCACCTCGACGATGACGTGACGCGCGCCACCCTCGAAAAGTTCGTCGCCAGCGCGCAATCGGTCGGTTTTCTGCGTGGTGCACCCGATCTTGGCCGATTGATCGAGACGCCGTGATGATAGACCACAGCAAGTTGCAGGCAACAGCGTCGGCCAAGCTGGTGGTCGACGGCGTGTCCAAATGGTTTCGCACCGCGCGCGACACCGTGCATGCCCTCGATAACGTCTCGCTCGATATCGCGGAGGGCGAGTTCGTCTGTCTGGTCGGCCCCAGCGGATGTGGAAAATCGACATTGCTCGACATCATCGCCGGCTTGACCAAGCCCGACCAGGGCCGCGTGCTGGCCGACGATCAGATTGTCGCAGGTCCCGGCCGCCATCGATTGGTGATGTTTCAGGAATCGGCCCTGTTCCCGTGGCTGACGGTGCTCGGCAATGTGCTGTTCGGGCTCAAGCTCAAACAGGAGTTGTCCAAACAGGACCGGCTGCAGATCGCGCATGATCATCTGAAGTTGGTCGGCCTCGAAAAATTTGCGCACGCCAACGTGCATGAACTATCCGGCGGCATGAAGCAGCGCGTCGCACTGGCCCGATCACTAGCACCCGATCCGCGTGTGCTGCTGATGGACGAGCCGATGGCGGCACTCGACGCGCTCACCCGTGAGCAGCTCTATGGTGACATTCAACGCATCTGGGAAACGCGGCGCAAAACCATCGTGCTGGTGACGCATAACGTGCGCGAAGCGTGCTGCCTCGGAGACCGCGTCATCTTGATGTCTCCGCATCCCGGCCGCGTGCGCGAGCAATTTCGCATCGACCTTCCCCGTCCGCGCGATATCAACAGCATCGAACTTGCCAGCCACGCGCGCGCGGTCACGTCAGCGCTCAAGGGTTATTTAGTTTCCGGAGCAGAAGAATGAGTCGGGCGATCCACGGCACATTGTTTTTTCTAGGACTGCTCGCGGTGTGGCAACTGGCGGTCATGAGTGGCCGCTGGTCACCCGTGCTGTTGCCGGGGCCGTACAGCGTCGGAGAATATCTATGGGGTGCGGCGACCGACGGCACGTTGAGCGAAGCGTGCATCGTGACGATGCGCAGGTTGCTCATCGGTTACGGCATCGGGCTGCTGCTGGGGCTGCCGCTGGGCATGCTCACCAGCACCTCGCAGTTTTTCCAGGATACACTGGGATCGCTGGCGTTGGGCATGCAGACGTTGCCGAGTGTATGCTGGATTCCCCTGGCGTTGTTGTGGTTCGGCCAGACCGAAACGGCCATGTTGTTCGTCGTCGTGATGGGCACGCTATGGTCTGTTCTGATCGCGACTGACACTGGTGCGCGTTCGATTTCGCCGATCTATGCCCGCGCCGCGCGCACGATGGGATCTGAGGGGCTGCACCAGTGGACGCGCGTGATCATTCCCGCGTCGTTGCCGTATTTGATCAGCGGCATGAAGCAGGGCTGGGCGTTCGCCTGGCGCTCGCTGATGGCAGCGGAAATCTACGTGACGATTTTGACCGGGTTTGGGCTCGGTCACCTGCTGCACTACGGCCGCGAACTCAGCGCGATGGATCAGGTGATCGGCATCATGCTGGTGATCGTCGTCATCGGCCTTGCGGCCGACAAACTGCTGTTCTCGCCGTGGGAGCGATTTCTGCACCGCCGTTGGGGCACCGGGTTATTGCAGGGGTGACGCGGATGCGGAGCATCGATAGCGACGACGCAGATATTACTTACGCATTGAGCAGCACGTTCGAGTCCGTGTTGGTTGGAACGGATCTGATCATCGCGCCGTTGTTGTGCGGCAATACGGTGCCACGCGCGTCCCGGTTTGCGTGACATGCGGGCCTGTCGACGCAAACGATTTGCGGCGCGGGGGTAGGCACAGCGACAGCTTGTTCGGCTATCATCGGCGCGGTGCCGGAGCGATTTGTTGCGCGCATCCAGTCAGCATCAGAGCAGCGACCATCACTGCACGCACAGCCACCACCCCATCAAACGCACGCACCCGAGAGTGCGGGTCTACCCAATCACAACCACGGCCGCTCGGTCTTGGACTTGGCTTCGTAGCTGTCGATGGCTTTGCCCTTGGCCATGGTGATGCCGATGTTGTCGAGGCCATTGATCAGGCAATGCTTGCGGTAGGCGTCCATGTCGAACTTGACGACGCCGCCGTCCGGGCCGCGAATTTCCTGCGCCTCAAGATCGACCGACAAGGTGGCATTGGCACCGCGATTGGCGTCGTCCATCAACTTCTCCAAGTCTTCCGGTGAGACCCGGATTGGCAAGATGCCGTTCTGGAAGCAGTTGTTGTAGAAAATGTCGGCGAAATCGGTCGAGATCACGCAGCGGACGCCGAAATCGAGCAAGGCCCATGGCGCATGTTCGCGGCTGGACCCACAACCGAAATTATCGCCCGCCACCAGAATTTCCGCCTTCCGATAGGCCGGCTTGTTGAGCACGAAGTCCGGCTTTTCGTTGCCGTTCTCATCGTAACGCAGTTCCGAGAACAGATGCTTGCCGAGGCCGGTGCGCTTGATCGTTTTAAGGAACTGCTTTGGAATGATCGCATCGGTGTCGATGTTGATCATCGGCAGCGGTGCCGCGACCGCGGTCAGCTTGGTGAATTTTTGCATGGGCGTCAGGCTCCTCGAACGGCTATGGCGCGGCGTTTTGCGAGACTTCTATCAGGCCGAAAGCCGCGCGGCGAGGGGGGGGCGGTCGGCTCCAGCCATGAAATGCGATGACGGTCGAGGTCCCCAGTGCCGGGCGCATCAACGAAATGAGCCCCGGACGATGCCGGGGCTCACGGTGTTTGAATGTGGACGAGATGAACTTACTTCAGCGGTTCGTGAGCCACCGGCTCACGGCCAAGTTTGAAGCTGAGGCGACCCATGACACTGTCGGCGTTCGCGGAGACAAAACGGCTGTTGGCGCCGGTGTCGTGCACCTGGGTATTGAAATCGTAGTGCGTGTACTCGAGGCCGAGAATGACGTTCTTGTTGAACGCCCATTCGACGCCGCCGCCGCCGTACCAACCGTTGTGCGTGCCCGTGCCCTGCGCCAACAGGGCACCAGTCGCGATGGTTTGGGCCTGCGTTTGGATGTCGGCCCGAGCTACGCCGCCGATGCCGTAAAACAGCAAATTGTTAGTTGCGTAGCCGAGGCGACCACCACCCTGCCAGACTTCGTCGAGGCGCGCCTGGCACGAAAAGACGGTGCCGGCGTTGCAGCCGACGGGAGGCGCGTTGCCGAGACCTGGTGTGGAGGCAAATTCCGAACCAAATCTATGCTTGAAGCCACCTTCGACGCCGAACACGAAGCTCCCCATCTGGTGCTGGATCCCAATGTGGCCACCGCCAGTGAACCTGGTATTCCCAGGCACGATGAACGAGTTACCAGGTGCGGCGGGAAATACGAACCCACCCCCAATGTCGCTGGTGCTCATCTCGCCGGCGCTGACGCCGACATAGAGGCCGCTCCAATCGCGAGCTCCATAATTCGCAATCGCCGGTCGATCCAGGTCGCCAGCTGCAGCCGGGACGACGCTACTTGCGCCAATTCCTATGATCGCTGCGCATGACGCAACGCGTATCAATAACTTCATTGCCAATTCTCCTCGCCCGGAAGGGAAATAACGACGCCCCAATTCACTCCGCGTGCGACAAAATCGGTACGCGTTAACATTCACCAAATAGAGAGAAACTATTTTGCACAATCCCGTAACATCACTTTATTCGGGGGCTGTGGTGTTTCTGAAAACAATTATTAAGACCCAAAACAAAACAACTTGAAATTGTATTTTTGTATGATCTTTAAAATTTTGAGCCGCAAAAAGGGACGCAATTCGGCGAATTCTACTTCAGGTGGCGTCATCCATCCCGGTTGATGCTGCGCGCCCGAGGCCCGAGCAGGTCTTGCGTGTCACCGTTTAACCACAACAAACGTGTGGAAAACTGCGGGGATCAATACTCGACACCTTATAATTGGCATTGAATTAGCGCAATTCACGAGCAGAGAAACTCTATCATCGCAAAAGCGAGCCACCGTGGCATTGGGAGCTTGTTACGGCCGTGCCGGTTCACGCACCCCAGCGTTACTCCGTCCCGCGTTTGTCGATGACGCGGCGCGCCTTGCCTTGGCTGCGCTCGACGCCGCCGGGCTCCAGCACGCGCACTTTGGCGCTCGAACCGATCACGTCCTTGATGTGGTTGGCTAGCCGCGCGCTGGCGCTGGCCCGCGCTTCGGCGGAAGCCGAACCGGGTGCTGCCTCGGCCAGCACCTCCATCTCGTCAAGCCGGTTCTCGCGCGTCAGGATCACCTGATAATGCCCGCTCAAGCCTTCCACCTTCAAAATCTGCTCCTCGATCTGGGTCGGAAATACGTTGACGCCGCGCACGATCATCATGTCGTCGGTGCGCCCGGTCACTTTTTCCATGCGGCGCATGGTGCGCGCCGTGCCGGGCAATAATCGCGTGAGATCGCGCGTGCGGTAGCGGATGACCGGCATCGCTTGCTTGGTCAGCGATGTGAATACCAACTCGCCCTTTTCGCCGTCTGGCAGCACAGTTCCGGTCGTGGGATCGATGATTTCGGGATAGAAATGATCCTCCCAGATGTGCAGCCCGTCCTTGGTCTCGACACACTCGTTGGCAACGCCCGGTCCCATCACCTCCGACAGCCCGTAGATATCGACGGCGTGCATGTCGAAAGCCTGCTCGATTTCAGCGCGCATGCCGTTGGTCCAGGGCTCGGCGCCGAAAATGCCGACCTTCAGCGATGTCTTGCGCGGATCCAGCCCACAACGCTTGAATTCATCGAGGATCGACAGGCAGTACGACGGTGTAACCGTGATTACGTCCGGCTTAAAATCCTGAATGAGTTGCACCTGC
>JANXYD010000313.1 GCA_025350265.1 Hyphomicrobiaceae bacterium
GCAACCTCGCACCACCGAATATGAGTAGTGATAGTAGCCGCCACCGTTGGCGCAGGAACCCATCGAGATCACCCAGCGCGGCTCCGCCATCTGGTCGTAGACTTTGCGCATCGCCGGCGCCATTTTGTTGCACAGGGTCCCGGCCACGATCATGACGTCGGATTGTCGCGGGCTGGGCCGGAACACCACGCCAAAACGGTCGAGGTCGTATCGCGAAGCACCTGCCTGCATCATTTCGACGGCGCAACACGCCAGACCGAACGTCATCCACATCAGCGAGCCCGTGCGCGCCCAGTTGATGAGATCGTCGGTCGTGGTGGTGAGGAAGCCTTTGTCGGCCAGTTCGTTGGATAGGTCCGTGAATCCGCGATCGTTCGGCTTCAAAAGGGTTGGAGTCGCGCCGGCCGCAGCCTCACCGGGCTTGTCGTAGGCGGGCGAACCGGGAAGTATCAAGGCCATGTGCCGCGCTCCAATGCGCCTTCGGATGTGTTGCGTTCTGGTAGCCCAGCCGTGGCCCCGACGCAACGGGGTGGTTCGTCGCCGGGAGGGGGGGCGTAAAGGCAATTCGCTTCTCGTTCTCACTCCACAAACGGTATCATCCTAGGCATTGTGCCTAGGACCCAGCGCAGGCTGTCTGAGACAGAGTGGTGGTCGTTGACTCACAGTGGTTCTGTCTTCTTTGACGCGCGCGGAACACTGGGTCCTACCCACAAGGGGTAGGGTGGCAACTGAGGTCGAGGCATCAGCGCGGGGTGAGTTGAATTACCCTGAAGGGGGCGTGGCGGCTCAAATTGCGCGCTGGAAGATATGCGTGCGAGGCCGTACCATCACAAAAAGACTATCGGGGGAACTGAGATGGAACCGTCAGCCGCGATCGAGACAGCCAAACATCTATTGCTGGTCTTTGGGTTCATTCTGGCTGTCGGTACGATCACCGGCCTGATCTCGCAGAAGCTCGGTGTTCCCGATGTCGCGATCTTTCTCGTCGCCGGAATTGTCATCGGCCCGGAAATTTTGGGGCTGATCGATATCAAGGCTGACTCAGCGCTCAACCAGACGATCCTGTTATTCGGCTCGAGCTACATTCTGTTCGACGGCGGGGCCTCGTTGCGCTTCGCCGTGCTCAAGCAGGTGTGGATCACAATATTGATCATTTCCACCGTCGGCGTCGTCATCACTGCCGCCGTTACAGGATTTGCCGCCTCCTATATCCTCGGCGTTCCTCTGATTGTCGCGCTGTTGCTGGGGGCGACGCTGGCATCAACCGATCCGGCAACGCTGGTGCCGATATTCCGGCAGGTGAAAATACGCGATCGAGTCGCGCAGACCGTCATGAGCGAATCCGCTTTCAACGACGCTATGGGCGCCATCGTGACCTTCGGCGTTCTGGCGGTGGCCATGGGCAAGGGCGAATTTTCGCTGTCGATGTCGCTTGTCGATCTCGTCAAGCAGGCGGTCATCGGCATCGTCGCAGGCGGTGTGCTCGGATATCTGGCGGCGGTCGTGATCGCGCATGAGCGATGGTCGTTTCTGGCGGAGTACGGTCCGGTCGTGACGCTGATGGCCGTTATCGGCGCCTATTTTGCAGCGGACGGACTGCAGGCGAGTGGCTTCATGGCGGTTTTCGTCTTCGGCATCGTGCTCGGCAATAAGGATGCGCTGGGCTTCACGATGGAAGAGGGGGAAGCGCAAAAGCTCGATCAGTACGTGCTGACGACGGCGTTCATCATGCGGATTTTTATTTTCATTCTGCTCGGAGCGCAGGTCAATTTCAAGCTCATGAACCAATATCTGGTGGGTGGCGCGCTGGTCGTAGGCGTCCTGATGTTCATTGCGCGGCCGCTGACGGTGTTCCTGTGTGCAATGCCGGACCGGCGGGCAAAATGGAGCCTGCAAGAGATGCTGTTCATGTGCTGGACCCGCGAAACCGGCGTCATACCGGCGGCGCTTGCCGGCCTGCTCGTCGGCATGAAAGCGCCGGGGGCCGAGATGATCGCGTCGGTCACCTTCATCGCCATTCTCATGACGATTTTAATTCAGGCAACGACCACGAAGTGGCTGGGTCGCAAGCTGGGCCTGCTGGAGGATCATGCCAAAACCACGGCACCCTGACGGACGCGGGGAGACCAAGCCGTTTCCCGTGAGTTTCGATCACTGCCCGCGATGGCCGTGGCGGCCGCCGTCTTTTCC
>JANXYD010000323.1 GCA_025350265.1 Hyphomicrobiaceae bacterium
CTCACGCGGGTGCCGTTGATTGGTCAACACCGTAAATTCCGCGCTAGCGCCTTGCTGGCTTTCAGCTGTCAGACCGCCTCGTGTTGTTGGATTTCGTCGTCCACAACGTCGAGGCACATCTCATGCTGCTCTTCCGCAATACTACCCAAGCCGCTACCGTCCCGGTCGGACTAATCATCGCCACCATCGATCTCATCAATTTCGTCAAACCAGAACCGCGCGATGTCGATCGGCTCGTGACCGGGTTGGTGCTGCGGCTCGACTATGACGGTCGGACTGCGTCAGCCTTGGTTACGCGCATCCACGCCACCGCCCGAATGTTTGCTGATCCGCACTGGCCTGCCATTAGCCGGTTGGGCCAATGCCTGCCCCTGGAACAGCGACAGACATTCGAGGCCATCGTGCAGCGCTTCATCGCCACGGCCGCACTTGGACACGATGGCAGCTTCGATCTCGCCATGCTGCGGCAGGTGCTGACAGCGGTGCTGCCAGCCAGCGGTCATGGCTAATTGCACAAACCTCGCAGCCAACCGTTGCACCCACTCGAACCTCACCAAGGAAACGCCCCCGGGGGCGGCCTCTGCGCCGTGCGCGCGGGCCCGGGGCGGGTGAAGCCCGCGACGGCCCGGCTCCGAGGAAACGCCCCCATAACCGGAGCACTCTCATGACACAACACCAGCACAAGCGCGCAAATGACTGAAGGTCTAAGGGGAATGGTCTTTCAGTCCGGACAATCGATCTGCGCGCTCGCATTCCGGCTTCCAGCACACAGGGCCGCTCGCTAGCCTCGGACGTGCTTTTTGAAGCCATTTTCTAAAGGAGATTTTCTATGACCACGCAACCATCACCCCAAACAACCGCCGATGAGCAATCGCAATCGGGTTTCTTTATCAATGCCGGCACCCACAGCGGCTGGTTCACCACCCCCGATGGCGACATTTACGACATCCGCAAGCTCGAGCCACGCGAAGTGACGGACCCACGCTCGGGTGAAATCACCACCCTCTGGGGCGGATACGCCACCGCCCGCGACCGCGATCTCGCCGCAAAGGACGCCATGCTGCAATCCGAATTCAAGAAAACCGGCCAGCGTCCTTCCGAATGGTTTGTCGCAGAATCCAAAGATATCCCGCTCTACATCACGCTGCGAAACCGTCCCGGCAAGACCAACGAGAAGACTGGCAAGCCCAGCTACACCGACATCGGCTCGTTCTGGAACGCGAAGGGCCGCTACACCGTGCTCGCCCGCGATCTCGCCGGCAAATCCGGTCTTCGCTTCGGCGGCAACGTGCTGGCCTACAAGCCAGCGGCACCCGCGAGCGTGATGCCAACTGATGCGGCTGAGCCCGATGCGGCAGCAGCACGTCAAGGTGCAACCGCGCGCGCCAAGAAGGGCCGCGAAAAGACACCGACAGCAGAAGCGTAACTCTTATTTTCCATTGCTTTTGGGCAAGGAACGTCGGCCGCACTCGTGCGCGCCGGCGTCTCCTTTCGCGGCGCGGGTCCCGTTTGGGCAACCCCACGCCGCGAAAGGAGCGCCCATATGTCAAACAAGAAAACCACCAACCCGAAGAAATACGATCCGCTGAAGCCCAGAGTGGATGTGCACGACGCCATCACGCAGAAAATCGTCGCCGCCATCGAAGCCGGCGCCGGCACCTTCGAAATGCCGTGGCATCGTCCCGGCACCGCGTTCACGCTGCCGAAGAATGCGCTGACCGAAAAAACCTATCGCGGCTCCAACGTGCTCTCGCTCTGGATTGATGCCGATGCCAAGAAGTTCGAGCATCAGGTCTGGGCCACCTTCAAGCAGTGGCTGGAACTCGAAGCGTCCGTGCGCAAGGGCGAAAAAGGCTCATTGATCGTCAAGTATGGCGAGTGGACGCCGAAGGACAAGAATGGCGCGGATGCAAGTGAGCATCCGAAGGGCGCGGACAAGAACGATGACAGCGCCACGCGCTTGTTCGCCAAGGCCGCCTACGTCTTCAACATCGACCAGGTCGATATTTCTGCAGATTTGCGCGCCAAGCTCATTCCGTCCGAACAACCGCGTCCGGATCTCACCGAGCGTCTCGATCACGTCGATCGCTTCATCGTCGCGACAGGCGCCGAATTCAGGGAAGGCGGCCAGCGCGCCTTCTATCGCCATCGCGGACTGAACGGTGACGGCGACTTCATTCAGATGCCGCCGCGCTCGCTATTCACTGGAACCTCGACCTCGACGCCGACGGAAAGTTTCGAAAGCACCAGGCTGCATGAGCTGACTCATTGGTGCGGCGCAGAACACAGGTTGAACCGTCAGCACGGCGATCGGTTCGGCGACAACGCTTATGCCTTCGAGGAACTGGTCGCCGAATTGGGTGCAGCGTTCCTCTGCGCCAATCTCGAAATCACCAACACGCCGCGTCCCGATCACGCGCAGTACATCGCTGGCTGGCTCGCCGCATTGAAGGGCGACACCAAGGCGATCTTTACGGCCGCATCGCTCGCCACACGTTCGGTCGACTACCTGTTCGACACGCAATCCAAGATTGAAGCAACACTTGGCGATGTTCCACCACCTCGGGACCAACCGCCGCGCCCCGACAGCGCGACAGCAAGCCGTCACGACGGCACGGCAACGAGAGGGCCAGGCGCATGAGCGAACAGTCCACTCCCCGCCGCAAGCTCCCCTACGACGCCTTCACCGAATGCTGGTACGTCCCCGGCGAGACATCGATCGTCGATTTGATCCATCCTGATGATGGCCTCAGCCTGCATTTCTACGAGAGCGCCGAAACCATCCAGGGCCGCTATCCGAGTGCTCAGCGCATGGCGTTCGACGACGCCTGGAAACTCGCCGATGCCGCCGGCAATGACCGCTACAAGCAGGATGTGAGCGAGGTGGACGAAGAGCGCTTCATGGATGCACTCAACGTGCTTCCTCCCGTCGGCTGGACGACCACGCAAGGCGTCGAAAGCTTCCGTATCTCCGAACGCCTGTGGGGCAATCTCACAGATATTTATGCGCGGTTGGGAGAAAGGTATTTCAAGCTGGTCGACGATATCCGTCTGCCGGCCACTACAATTGCTGAACGCGTGGCTGCTTTTGCGATCGCGCATCCGGTTGGTGATCGACACGACGAGATTGGAATTGAACCACATCGCTCAGACGACCGCCACCGGCGCTTGCATGATGGCCGCGCCACGCCTCCCGCTCCGAAACCGGGAGATGCGTCATGACAAAACCCAAGCACCAGCTGCAGCGCATTCGCGTCGACCGCCTGGGCTACGACGATACCGGTGCCTACTGGGGCGCTGGACCCGATGTGTTCATTGCCACCTCGGACGGCGGGGCCGACGAAATCACCGTCCGCGCCAAGAATGTGCAGGAAGCGCGCGAGAAAATCACGGCCGAGCTCGCCCGCGCACCAACAGCAAAGCCGGTTAACGATGATCCGATCGGCGGCAATCCATCGCGCAAGACACGCTATGAGATCCAGTGGCTGAACCCGCTGACCAGCGAGACCATCAAGATCCGTATCACGCACGCGCGCGACTACCTCTCCAGCGGCAGCGATCACATCGAAGTGGAAAGCATCACGCCGAAAAAGGCGCCGCTGCCGATCACCAAGACCGGCTATCGCTCGCATTTTATTCCGCCATTGGATCTCATGAATGCCGGCGGGCCGGTGACGTTTGTGACGGCCTGGATCGCGCAGGAGGCCAAGGGAAAGGCCTGGACCAA
>JANXYD010000324.1 GCA_025350265.1 Hyphomicrobiaceae bacterium
AGCGAAGCTTACGGCTTGATGATCTGACCGCGTATTTCGCCACCTTTATTTTCGGCGGTGTGGACATTGACGTACATCTTACCGGCCAGCAAGTCCGCCGCTTGAGCGTCGGTCAGGATTGCCGTTCCCTCGATCGGGCTCGCCGCGTTGGCGAATGGAATGACAACACCCGCATTGCTGCCGACCTCGGCCGGGCCATGAATGTGGCCCATGGTGGCCGCGCCGCTGAGACCGGAGTAGGTGACCTTATAATCGAGTTTTTTGGTCGTCGTGTCGAACGTGATGGCTCCCGCGCCAGTGCCTTTGCTGGCGGTCGCGGGCACCTCGCTGGCACCTTGCAGGTCAGCCTTGAAGTTCATGGTTTCGGCCTGAGCAGGCTGGAGCAGCATCGGCGCTGCAACCGCCACCATTAGTGCGCCGGCAAAGATCGTCGGCAGGGAAACTCTGTGCATGGCGCGTCCTCGATTTTGGAGTTATACAGTGGACGGCAAATTCACCGTCGATGGTAAACTGCGTTCGATCGATTTTGTTCCGCTCGTCTTTCCAACGGTTGCGGAATCGTGTCACGCGGTTGCTAACTCACGGCGGACCAGCGGCGGCAGGCGTTCGGCTTCGCGGGCCTTGAGGGCGCGCTGGGTGTCGATGATGTAGTCGCGACGGATGGGGCTCGCGTCGCGCGTGCGTGAGAGCTGCATGTGGAACACCTCCTGCGCGCCGGTGCGGAACATCATCTCCGCGCTGATCAGATAAAATTCCCACATGCGGCAGAATTTCTCGTCGTACAGCTTGGTGATCTCGGCGCGATGTGCCTCGAACCGCTGATGCCAGTGCTTCAATGTCATCGCGTAGTGCAGGCGCAAAAATTCCACGTCCGTCACCCACAGCTTGTTGCGTTCCACCGCCGGAAACACCTCCGACAGCGACGGTGAATAGGCACCGGGAAATATGTACTTGCGCAGCCACGGGCTGGCCGTGCTGGGTGGGCTCATGTGGCCGATCGAATGCAGCAACATCACGCCGCGATCGGGCAGCAGCTGGTTGATCTTGTCGAAGAATTCGCCGTAGCGCGGCACGCCCACGTGCTCGAACATGCCGACCGAAACGATGCGGTCGAACTTGGCGTCGAGTTCGCGGTAGTCGCGCAATTCGAATTTCACCCGGTCACTGACGCCGGCCGCCTGCGCGCGCTGTTGGGCCAGCGCATGCTGCTCCTTCGATAGCGTAACGCCCAGAACTTCGACGTCCTCCATGGCCGCGAGATAAATTGCGAGACCACCCCAGCCACAGCCGATGTCGAGAATTTTCTGCCCCGGTGCCAACTCCAGCTTCGCCGCGATCAGGCGGCACTTGGCCCGCTGCGCGGCCTCCAGCGATTGCGCGTCGTCCTCGAAATAGGCGCACGAGTAAAACAGTCCGTCGTCGAGGAATAATTTATACAGTTCGTTGCCGATGTCGTAGTGATGCGCGATGTTCTGCTGCGCCTTGCCGATCGGGTTGGATTGCTGAAACCGCTTCAAGCTGCGCGACACGCTGCCGATGGCCTGATGCAGCGCGGTCGATTTCTGCGTGTTCTGATTGAGCGAGTAGAGCGTCAGGAAATCACGAAGCGACGACCCCGGAAACGACAGCTTGCCGGCCATATACGCCTCGCCGGCCGCCAATTCCGGGCTGAAAAAAAGCGACTTGTAGAGTTGTGCGTCGGCAAGCTTCATCGTCACCGCGGGGCCGGGCTCCGCGCCGCCGAACGCATGCGTCTTGCCGTCCGCGTCGACGACGGTGAGCACGCCCTTGCGGATGAATTTCGACAATAGCATCGAGAGTGGAAACATTGGCCAGGCCCACGCGAAATTGACAAGGAAGTGGCTGTGCGAAAGGATGACACTGCGGCCGTCATGATCGAAGCGCGTCGACATCGCGTCGGCGCGAAACCGGAACTCGGAAATCAGAACTGGGCCATGATCTTTTTGAGGCTGGCGCTGTCGCCCGCATCACCCTTGGCCGCAGCTTCGGCTGCCGGCACAATCTGCTCGGCGCTGTTGACGGTCACGAAGCGCACTTCCAGTCCGGCGCGAATGAACGCTTCGTCGCGCATGTGGCCGAGCAATCCCAGAAACGGCTGCCAGAACCCGTCGATGTCGGCAAGCACGATCGGCTTCTGATGCCGTCCCAGCTGCGCCCACGTCAACTGCTCCACCAACTCCTCAAGCGTGCCGATGCCACCTGGCAGCGCCACGAACGCATCGGAACGTTCAAACATCAGCCGCTTGCGCTGGTGCATGTCGTCGACCACGATCAGCTCCTGCACGTCGCGCAGCATATGCTCGCGGCCGGACAGGAATTGCGGAATGATGCCGGTCACGCGCCCACCTGCACCCAGCACGCCGCGCGCAACTTCGCCCATCAAGCCAAGGCTGCCGCCACCGTACACGAGGCCGATGCCGCGCCTGGCCATAGCCTCGCCGAGCGTTTTTGCCGCCTTGATGTAGGCCGGATTGCGACCCGGCCCTGAGCCGCAATAGACACAGATATTGGCGATTTGTGACTTTACTGAAGCCTCCATACCCGCCGCCGGCGCAACCTTTTCGGTTGGTGGTTGCGTCTCCGTCTTGGCTGGCCGCGGGGTGCGATCGGTCATCGAATTCCTCAGTAAAGTGCTGATAGATAGCTGTTTTTCAAATTGTTGCCGGTGCCTCCGTGCCGGCGCGCGCGCACGACGTTGGAGGCGGGTCCGGCTGGATCCGAGACGTGTTTAACGGTTAACCACTAACCCGTCGAGGTCGCATCGGCGTGACCAACGGGCTTTGCTCTCGACCCTTGATCTGATTATGTTATTGCTTAGAGATGTGTCGGTGACGTAGCAGGATGCCTCAACGGGCGGATTGTACTCACATTTTCGCAGTGGACGGACGAAAGCGCGATCGTGGCGCTGAGTTTTCAGGTTTTAGGCGCGTTCGCCGGGGGAAGCCAGTTGGCAACTTCGAGCGGCGCTCGGCAAGAGGCAGGGGTTTGTATGCGTAGGTCGCGTAATCTAAGTGCTGTAAGTGTCGGCTTGTCGTTCGGCGTATCGCTCGTTCCAGCGTTCACCAGTGGCGGGATCGCCGCGACCCCCACGACGTCGGAGGATTTGGCGTCCGGTTTGATGACTGGTACCGCACTGACCAGCGCGCGGCCGACAGGGCTTGACGCCAGCGTGCCGGCGGCCATCGAAACGACGAGTGCGCCCAGTCTCGGCAGCCTCGGCGAAAGCGATGGTGTCGCGCCGCGCTATACGGGCTTCGGTTTCGATAGTGTTGGTCGCGCCGTCGTCGAGGGTCGCGCACCGGCCAACGCCCTGGTCACGCTTAGCCTGGATGGTGCTCCCGTCGAAACTGTCGTCGCTTCCGGGATCGGAAACTGGTTTGCGACAATCAAACGGCATTTTGCTTCCGGCATCCACCGCATCGGCGTCACAAGCCTCTCGTTCCGTGCCGTTCAGGCTCGCGTCGGCGATGATCTGCGGATCGTCATTCCGGCTGGCTATGAAGGCCGCTCGGTGACGTTGTTCGGTAGCGTTGCAGCGGTTGATGTGACACTGCCAATGTCGGATGCAGCCATGCCTGCGGTCAGTGACGTGTCGTTGCGCCGTGCGGCGGAGTTGTCGGAAGCAGCCAGCCGCAAGTTCTCCGACGTGCTCAGCTCCCCACCGGTCGGCATGCCATTGTCAGGTCCGCTGCCACGTGAGACGGTAGCGGGCGATCTCGGTTTGACCACGACAGGGCCATTGGTGCGCCTCGCGCAGGCGACTGGATCGGTGCCGAAGGCTGCGACGCAGCCGTCTTCGTCTTCACCGAAGGCTCCGATTGCGCCAGCCGGTGCCGTCGACAGCAGCGCCGACGAGGGCATTTTCGACTGGTTCTTCCGCATGGCTGATGATGCCAACAAAGACTTCCAGGGTGTGATGCAACGGATGGCCACGGGCAGCGACGCGCCGTCCGCACCGTCGACCGTTCCCGCCGCGACCAAGCCGCCGGTGTCCGTGCCGGCTCCCGCCATCGCCAAGGCTCCGGTGACGCCGCCGGCCGCGCCGCAGCAGAAAACTGCCGCCGCAACACCACCCCCGGCAACGCCCGTCTCGCCGTCGGCCGCGACCAAGGCTCCGGCCAAGGCTCCGGTCGCGCCGTCCACCGCGCCCGCCGTGCAACCAACTCCTGCTCCGGCGAAAACAGCTTCGGCAAAAACAGCCGCCGCGCCCAGCGATGACGTATCCTCGCTCGCCGACTATATCGACCAGTCCGCGAAAAAGACGCAGGACGTGTTCAAACGCCTGACGGAATCCGCGACCGCCACGTTGTCGGCGGCTGTCCCGTCGTCGGCTGCCGCCACCGGAGCCACAGCGGTTGCCCTTGCCGAAGCATCGCGCAAAGCCGCCGCCGACAAGGCCGCACAGGAGAAGGTGGCGCTGGAGAAGTCGACCGCCGATGCAAAGCTGGCCAACGATGCCACCGAGGCCAAGCGCGCCGACGAAGAACGCAAGTTGATCGAAACCCGCCGCGCGGACGTGCAAAAGGACGAAAACAAACGCACGGCGGACGCTAAAGCCGCCATCGATGCGAAACGCGCGGCTGAAAAGGCTGCGGCGGACAAGATGGCCGCCGACAAGGTCGCTGCGGACAAGATGGCTGCCGACAAGGTCGCTGCGGAGAAGATGGCTGCCGACAAGGTCGCTGCGGAGAAGATGGCTGCCGACAAGGTCGCTGCGGACAAGATGGCCGCCGACAAGGCTACTGCGGACAAGATGGCCGCCGACAAAGCTGTTGCGGACAAGGTGGCTGCCGACAAGGCTACTGCGGACAAGATAGCCGCCGACAAAGTTGCTGCTGACAAGATAGCTGCCGATAAGGCCGCTGCTGCTAAAATGGCTGCCGACAAGGCCGCATCCGACAAGATGGTTGCGGACAAGGCTGCATCGGACAAGATGGCCGCCGATAAGCTGGCCGCAAATAAACTCGCCACCGACAAAGCCACGGCGGATGCAAAAGCTGCAGCCACGAAGTTGGCTGCGGACAGCAAGGCTGCGGCCGCAGTCGCTGCGGATAAGGCGGCGGCCCAGAAAGCTCTGGTCGTGGCGGAAGCAAAATCAGCTGACAAGGCGGCACTCGATAAGCTTGCGGCCGACAAAGCGGCTGCCGACAAGTCCGCTGCCAACGCCAAGCGCATGGTGGAGATGAAGGCAGTCCAGGAACGCGCCGAAGCCGAGGCCAAGCGCCTGCAAGCTTTGGCCAGTCAGGCAGCGGTCGCCGCCAAAGCCGCCGCCGATGCGCAAAAGTCCGCCGATGATGTCCGGCAGACCAACCAGCAGGTCGCCGCCGCAGCCCGCGCGGCAGTCGCTGCCGCCACTTCTGAAGACGACAAGCGTACCACTGCGGTGCGCCTCGCCGCCGAGACAGGCAAGCTCGAAGAGGCTCGTCGCGCGTCGGAAGCGGCCCGCCGCATCGCGGACGCCCGCAAACGGGCAGAAACCAGGATCGCTGCCGAAGCCAAGACCGCGACCGCTGCACAGATTGCGATCGCCGCCGCTGCCACCAGCATAGCCAGTGCCACCACTCCGGCACTGCAACGCTCGGCGGAGCTGAAAGCCAAGTCGGAGAGTGAGAAGATCGTTGTCGCGGCTAAGCGCGCCGATGCTGCGGTCAAGGTTGCCGCTGCCGCTGACACGCGTCCCGCAGCTGCTACAACAACCGCGCCGTCCAAAGCCGATAAGCCAAAGGCGGACAAGGCGTCGCCTGCCGACACCCCGGCTGCGGTGCCCGCTAAAAATGACAACGCCAAAACGCAAGTCGCTGCCGCCGCCCGTCGAGCCGACCAGCGCTCGTGCAAGTCGGCTGGCCAAGCGGTCAGTTTGCCCGGCTGGTACACTGTCGCACGCGGCGATTCGCTCTCCAAGGTCGCGATGCGCTTTTATCACGACTCCTCTACCTACACCCGCATCTGGCACGCCAATCGCCGCACGATGGCCAACGCCAATTTGATCCAGCCCTGCCAGCGCATCTACCTGCCGCGCCGTGGCGGGAAATAATCGCTGCAACGGTTGCATGACAGAGCGCAAGGGCGTCGGGTTCATCCGGCGCCCTTCGGCGTTATGGCGCACACCTGTCGCTGCCTCGCCTTATCGTTTGCGTTAGACAACCAAGCCCACCCGGGGTTAAGAGCGAGCCATGCAACGCAACCTCTCGCCTCGCCCGCTTCGCACAGCCACAACAGCCGCCGGTGATGGCACGCCGCGGCCGGCCGCGCGCGCGTCCAGCCTGCTCGGCCGTCCGCTGCCTGGCTGGTGGCCGGAACGCTTGCGGCCCACGCCGAAACAAGCGCTCGTCGTCGATGGCCTGTTGCCGTTCGTGTGGCCGAAGGATCGTCCCGACCTGCAGCGCACCGTGCTGCTCAGCCTCGTCATCATGTTGGCGGCCAAGCTCGTCACCGTGGCGATGCCCTTCACCTACAAGTGGGCCACCGACGCCCTGATCGCCACTGCCAAATCGAGCAGCGGGGCTGGTGTATCCAGCGGAGTGCAGACGGCCGGCTGGCTGATCGGCGCGCCGCTGCTCGCGACCGTGCTCTATGGTGCGGTTCGCATCTGCATGACGTTGCTCGCCCAGTTGCGCGAAGGCATGTTTGCCCGCGTCGCCATGCACGCGGTGCGCAAGCTCGCGCTCACCACCTTCGAGCACATGCATCAACTGTCGCTGCGCTTCCACTTGCAGAAAAAAACCGGCGGCCTCACCCGCGTCCTCGAGCGCGGCCGTCTCGGCGTCGAGCAGATCACCCGCATGCTGCTGATGATCCTGATCCCCACCATCGTCGAGTTCATCCTGGTGCTGGCGGTGTTCCTGCTGGCCTTCGATTGGCGCTATGCCCTCGTTACCGTGCTGATGATCGTCGGCTATCTGTGGTTCACGGTCAAAGCCACCGAATGGCGCGTCGCCATCCGCAAGGCGATGAACGACAGCGACACCGACGCCAACACCAAGGCCGTCGACAGCCTGCTCAACTATGAAACCGTCAAATATTTCGGTGCCGAAGCGTGGGAAGCCAAGCGCTACGACAAGTCGATCGAGAAGTTTGAGGCAGCCAGCATCAAGACCTACACGTCGCTGGCCATCTTGAACTCCGGCCAGGCGGTCATCTTCACGATCGCGCTTGCCACCTGCATGGTCATGAGCGCTATCGACGTGCAGGCCGGCCGCGACACCGTTGGCCAGTTCATCATGGTCAATGCGTTGATGCTGCAATTGTTCATTCCGCTTAATTTCATGGGCACCGTCTATCGCGAAATCCGCCAGTCGCTGACCGACATCGAGCGCATGATGGACGTGCTGGCCGAACATCCGGAGATCGCCGACAAGCCGGACGCCAAGCCGCTCGTCGTCACCGGCGGCACGCTGCGCTTTGAGAACGTGGTGTTCCGCTACGATCCCGAGCGCACGATCCTCGACGGTCTGACGTTCGAAGTGCCGGCTGGAAAAATGGTCGCCATCGTCGGACCCTCGGGCGCGGGAAAATCCACCATCAGCCGCATTTTGCTGCGGTTCTACGATGTCGCCGGCGGCCGGGTGACGATCGACGGCCAGGACATCCGCGACGTGACGCAGGCGTCACTCAGGCACGCGTTCGGCGTCGTGCCGCAGGACACCGTGCTGTTCAACGACACTATCCTCTACAACATCCGCTACGGCCGCCCCGATGCCAGTGACGAAGACGTCAAGGCCGCCGCGCAATTGGCCCAGATCGACAGCTTCATCGCCACCTTGCCGGATGGCTATGCCAGCATGGTCGGCGAGCGCGGCCTGAAACTGTCGGGCGGCGAAAAACAGCGTGTCGCCATCGCCCGGACGATCCTGAAAAGCCCGCCGCTGCTGATTCTCGATGAGGCCACCAGCGCGCTGGACAGCCACACGGAAAAGGAAATCCAGGACGCGCTCGACCGGGTCACTCAAAATCGTACCACTCTCGTCATTGCCCATCGCCTATCCACGATCGTGCACGCCGACCGCATTCTGGTGCTCGAAAAGGGTTCCCTGGTGGAAAGCGGGACGCATGCCGAACTGATGGAAAAAGACGGCCTCTACGCCTCGCTCTGGAACCGCCAGCGCCAGGCTGAAAAGGCGCGTGAGGAACTGGCCCGCAGCCTCGAACTCGAAAAGTCCCGTATCTCCGATGGGCGGATCAAGGTCGATGACGCGGTGTGAAACGGCGCGCGTTGACTTAGCTAAACTGATGAGCTGGTATAGGGGCGAGTGGTTATTTTGCCTCGGGATTCAATACAAATTCCGTCATGGCCGCGAAGGCGGCCACCCAAGCGGGTCAAAATTGGCATTAGGCCTCGAACGCAAATACCGCTGAGGCTCTTGGGCCACTGAGCTGAAATGTCTGACTTGCTTGGGTGGCCGCCTTTGCGGCCATGACGAACGATGGATTGCTCACCCCACCAAACCGCGCTTCTTGAGCAGGCCCGCGACTTTCGGCGCGCGGCCACGGAACGCCTGATAGGCCTCGTCTTCCGGCCTCGTGCCGCCCGCGCTGTAGACGAAGTCTGCCAGCCGGGCCGCGGTCGCCGGGTCGAAAACGTTGCCGGTCTCCTCGAAGGCCGCAAACGCATCCGCATCCAGCACCTCCGACCACAGATAGCTGTAGTAACCGGCCGAATAGCCATCGCCTGAAAACACGTGCGAGAAATGTGGCGTCGCGTGTCGCATCACGATCTCGCGGGGCATGCCGATGCGCGCCAGCGTTGCAGCCTGCTGCTGCATCGGATCGGCCTCGGCGACAGGCCCGGTCGCCGCATGAAAATCGATATCCACGATGGCCGACGCCAGAAATTCGACCGTCGCAAAGCCCTGGTTGAAGGTCCGCGCAGCCCGCAGCTTGTCGATCAACTCAGCCGGCATCGCAGCGCCCGTCGCGTGATGCCGCGCAAACTCGGCCAGCACTTCGCGGGTGCCCAGCCAATGCTCATAAAGTTGCGACGGCAGTTCGACGAAATCGCGCGCCACCGACGTGCCCGACAGCGACGGATACGTCACGTTCGACATCAGCCCGTGCAACGCGTGCCCGAATTCGTGAAACAGCGTGCGTGCGTCGTCCATCGACAGGAGCGCGTCGGCGCCATCGGCCGGCGTGGCGAAATTGCAGACGTTGACGATGATCGGCCGGATATCGCCGGTCAGCCTTTCCTGCGAACGGAACGCGCTCATCCATGCGCCGCTGCGCTTGGAGGGCCGATGAAAATAATCGCCGAGAAACAGCCCGATGTGCTTGCCGTCGCGGCCCGACACTTCGAAGGCGCGCACATCCGGGTGATAGAGCGGCACGTCGCGCACTTCGCGGAACGTCAGCGCGAACAATCGCGTAGCCGTCGCGAACGCCGCCGCGATCACCTGGTCGAGCGGCAGATATTGCTTGATCTCCGCCTCGTCGATGCCGTAGTCGGCCGCCCGCACGCGCTCTGCATAATGCCGCCAGTCCCACGGCTCGATCTGGATGTTGGCACCATCGTCGGCCGCTAGCTGCTGCAACCGCTCGCGTTCGCGGCCGGCTTGCGCCTTGGCCGGTCCCCATACCGTTTCGAGCAGATCGCGCACATGGGCCGGCGTCTTCGCCATCGTATCGTCGAGCTTGTAGTCGGCGAACGTCGCATAACCCAGCAGATTGGCCCGCTCCTGCCGCAGCGCCAGTGCCTCCTTGACGATGGCTCGGTTATCGGTCGCGCCGCCATTCTCGCCCCGCTTGATCCAGGCGCTGAACGCCAATTCGCGCAGATCCCGCCTGGTCGAAGCGATCAGGAACGGCTCGATCAGCGAGCGCGACAACGTCACCACGTGGCTGGCCTTCGAGCCGCGCGTCCTGGCCGCCGCCGCGCACGCTGCCACCAGCGATTGAGACAGTCCCGCCCGGTCAGCCTCGGTCGGCAACGCCAGCTCGAACGCCTTTTCATCGGCGAGCACATTTTGCGAAAATTGCGTGCCGAGGGCTGCCAGCCGCTGCTTGATCTCGCCCATGCGGACCTTCTGCGCAGGCTGCAGTTTGGCGCCCGACCGCACGAAGCCGAGGTGGGTCCGCTCGACCAACCGCAGCTGCTCCGGCGTCAAGCCCAACCTGGCGCGCGCCAGATACACCTCGTCGATCCGTTGGAACAGCGCCGCGTTCGATGTGATCGCGTTGCCGTGCTGCGCCATGCGCGGTGCCATGTCGCGCTCGATCTCTTGACGCCGGTCGTTGCTGTCGGCCCCCGCCAGATTCCAGAACACGCCGCCGACTTTCTTGAGGTCCGCGCCCGCCCGCTCCAGCGCCTCGATGGTATTGGCGAAGGTCGGCTGCACGGCGTTGCCCGCGATGGCGTCGATCTCCGTCACGTGGCCCGCCAGCGTCACCTCGAAGGCCGGCATAAAATGGGCGTCCTGGACCTCGTCGAAGGGCGCGAGCCCGAACGGCGCGGTCCACTTCGCCAGCAGCGGATTGTCGATAGCTGTCATGATGCATCTCTGTTTGGATGGACTGGTGTCGCGCCTATCACACTATGACGCGCGCCGGTTCTGAATCATGTCGCTGGTGGCGACGAAATCTGTTTTGCCTGTCGCCATTACAGGAATCGCGTCGACGACCAGGATCTGCTTGGGTACCCACAGCTCCGGCACGCCCTCGGCGCGCGCGGCGGCCAGCAGCGCCGACCGGTCGGCACCAACGCGATCGGTCACCAACACCAGTTGCTCGCCCTTGCGTTCGTCCGGCACCGACAGCACCACGCTGTTGCTCTCCGGCCAAAGTCCGGCCACCATCGTCTCCACTGCGGCGAGCGAAATCATCTCGCCGCCGATCTTGGCGAAGCGCTTGGCGCGGCCCTTGATCGACACCAAGCCGTCGGTGTCGATCTCGACGATGTCGCCGGTATCGTGCCAACCGCCAGCGGGTGGTACCAGCACTCCCGGTGTCTCGGCCAGCATATAGCCGGCCATGATGTTCGGCCCGCGCACCATCAAGCGCCCGCCGCCGTCGATGCCGGCGACCGGCTCGATCCGCGCTTCGATGCCCGGCAGTAACGGTCCCACCGAGCCCGGCTTGGTGCGGTTCGGCAGAGTGCAGGCGAGCACCGGCGCGCACTCCGTTGCCCCATAGCCTTCGAGGATGGTGGTTCCGTACTTGACCCACATCGCGCGCGTCTGATCCTTGATTTTCTCCGCCCCGGCGATGATGTAGCGCACGCTTTTCAAGTCGCCAGCTTCGGCACCGCGCGCATAGCCCTGCAGGAACGTATCGGTCGCAAACAGCACCGTCGCCTTCACCGCGCCGATCAACTTGGGGATTTCCTTGTAGTGCAGCGGGCTCGGATACAGCACCACCTTCATGCCCGACAGCAGCGGCATCAAGGTCGCGGCCGTCAGGCCGTAGCTGTGAAACATCGGCAGCGGGTTCAGCACGATCTCGTCGCGCGTGAGAAAGCCATCGGCGTGCGCAAAAATCTGCCGCGCGTTGGCGACCAGATTGGCGTTGCTCAGCACCACGCCCTTCGGCACACCCTCGGTGCCTGACGTGAACAGTACGACAGCCGCTTGATGCGCGCCCATCGCATGTTTTCGGTGAACTGCGCGGGCGAACTTCGACCGGATGGCGCCACGCACTTTCGCCAGCTTGCCAATGCTCTTGCCGATATCTTCAAGATAGACGATGGCCAGCTTGCGACCGGGCGCGACCTCGATTGCGGCGAGTGCCGTCACTGTGTCCTCGAGGTTGGACATGCGGATGAAGCGCCGCGACGTGAGCACCTGGCCGATGGCGCCCGTCTTGATCGCGCTGCGCAAATTCTTGACGCCGGCCGAAAAATTCAGCATCGCCGGGACGCGCCCGAACGCGTTGAGCCCGCAGACCACGACCGCCAGCGCCGAAACATTCGGCAGCAGCACACCCACCGTTTCCGTTCGCCGCGTGCGGTCGGCCAGCGCCTGACCCAGCACCATTGCGCTCAGCACCAGCCGGTCGTAACTCATCGGCTGCCGCTCGACATCTTCAAGCGCGATGCGCTTGCCGCCGTGTCGCTTGATGCCGTCGAGCAGCGCTCCGAACAAGGTCGTGTTGACCGTCGCTGGATCGAACTCTGCGCCGCGCTCAAATTTCGTCGCCTGTTTCATCGCAGTATTCCCAGCCATTCCCCCTCACATCATGGCTGAGGATGACGGCACGGCCAACCAGGAAAGACGGAACAAAGAAAGGTTGGTCGCGCAATCGACTGTCGACGCAAAAAAGGCCGCTCACACAGTGCGAGCGGCCTTTGATTGTCGCGGCGCTGAATTGCCGTCAGTTCGTCTGGCCACGGAAGCTGCCGAATGCGGCTTCCAATTGCGCCATCTGCGCCCCGACGACGTTGTCTGACGCTGCTGCCGGTTCGGCCCCGGTGGCAATCGCGTTATCGATGCGCGTGATGCGGTCGTTGAGCGAGAAGCTGAGATTGATCAGGTCGCGCAAGCCTTCCGGCAAATCGTCGAAACCCTTGACGTGGCTCGGGCGGCCGATCGGCGCGAGCTTGACCCGTTGACGGCGCATGATCGCCTGATCCTGATCGATCTCGCCGTCTTTGAGCGCGCGGTGAAGCATCAGCCAGGAGGCCAGTTCAAGCAGGCGCGTGGTCAACCGCATGCTTTCAGTCGCATAGGTCAGTGTCAGTGGCGGTTTCAAGCCTTTGGCTTCCTTCCGCCCGGTCCCGTCGAGGTAGGTGGCGGTGCGCTCGACAAGCGCCATGCCTTCCTTGTAGACGGCATCGAATTGTTCGGAAGCAGCATAGCGCTCGCCGAAGGATATCATCTCGGCCGATCCGCTGCCGGCCGCCCGATCGCTGGTCAATTGACCCGTGGAGCTATGGCTTTCACTCATCATACTCTTACCCAACGCAGACTGTTGTTTCAAAGCTTAGCAAAAACGACGCACACTCGCGATAGATTAGAACAATCGTGCCGAAATAAGATTCTTTGATGGCGGTGTTCGACAAAAGTTCCGACGAACGCCGCCGCTGCGAATATCTAATCAGCGCATGCACTAGACCGTTCAAGCACTCAACGGCCATGCAAGAGCCGTGCAAGTTCCCGGCAAAAAAAGAGCCGCCAACTTGGGGCGGCTCGAGAGTTGACAGGAGGCGTCAAACAGAGTGGCAGGGGAACCACTCGGGGATCCGGCGAACCAGATACAAATAGAAGATAAAACGGTATGGTTTAAAAACTGTTAACGCGATGCCCGCAGCGCGGCACAACAGCTTTCATCGCCGTTGCTGTCGCGCGCCACTTCATTCATCAAACAGCGCCGCCGCTGCCGCCGCATGCGCCTTCTTGGCGGCGATCTCCATCCGCACGCGCTCGATTTCGGCTTCCAGCGCCACGATGCGCGCGGCCAGTTCGGGCAACGCGAACGGCACCAGGTCCTCACCGATCACGATCTGCCGCTTGGGCTTGGGTAATTCGTCGTCCCAACTCATTGCAAGGCGCTCCCTTAACATGACGGTTGGCCGCAAGGCATTTGTCCGCAACCGGGCTTGTCCTGCGCGTGCGCGTGGGGCATCACTACCGCACACGCTGGCCGCCGCCTGATTTGCTGGCACGGCCTCGATATCGTAACACGACCGCAGGACCCACCTCATGGCCGACGCCAATCAAGCGACGTTCCCGCCCACGATGACAGCCGTGGAAATTCACGGCAAGGGCGGACCGGAGGTGCTCGTCGCCGGCACGGTCGAAACTCCGCGCGCCGGCCCCGGCCAGATCCTGATCAAGGTTGCCGCCGCCGGCGTCAACCGTCCCGATATCCAGCAACGCATCGGCGCCTATCCGCCACCAACTGGTCATTCGAAATTGCCGGGCCTGGAAGTCGCCGGACACGTCGCCGAGATCGGCTCGGGCGTCAGCCGCTGGAACGTGGGTGATGCGGTCTGCGCCCTCGTCAACGGTGGCGGGTATGCAACCTATGCCTTGGCCGAGGATTCGATTGCGCTGCCGGTGCCGGCTGGCGTCGACATGATACATGCGGCGGCGCTGCCGGAAACCATCTTCACCGTCTGGAACAACGTGTTCGAGCGCGGCGGGCTCAAGGCCGGTGACTGGTTCATGGTGCACGGCGGCAGTAGCGGCATCGGCACCACAGCCATCCAGCTCGCCAAGGCGTTCGGCGCGCGCGTCATCGCCACGGCAGGTTCGGCCGACAAGTGCAAAGCCTGCCTCGATCTCGGAGCCGACCGTGCCGTCAACTACAAGACCGAGGATTTCGTCGCCATCGCGCGCGAAGTCACCGGCGGCAAAGGCGTCGACGTCACGCTCGACATGATTGGCGGCGACTACACCGAGCGCAATATCATTGCCGCCGCGGAGGATGGCCGCATCGTGCAGATCGCCTCGTTGGGCGGCGCGGAAGCCAAGATCAATGTCGGCCGGCTGATGGTCAAGCGGGTAACCCTGACTGGTTCGACGTTGCGCCCGCGCACCCGCGAAATCAAGACCGGCTTCGCCCGCGCTATCGAGGCAAAGGTCTGGCCACTGATCGTTACGGGCAAGTTCAAGGTAGTGCTCGACGGCACCTATCCCCTGGCCAATGCTGCCGACGCCCATCGCCGCATGGAAACCAGCGCACATATCGGCAAGATCGTGCTGGTGGTGTGACGTCGTTTGCGGCAACCACACACCGACTCCTCGAGCTTATCCGCGTCACTCCGAGCCCCCCGTGATCAAACCAAAACTGACCACCGTTGAAGTCTACAAGCGCGCCATCATGCTGCTCAGTTCCGAAACGGCGCTGACGTCTGTGCTGGTGCTGGCCGGC
>JANXYD010000357.1 GCA_025350265.1 Hyphomicrobiaceae bacterium
TGGGCGTTGATCCGCGGCGGTTAATTATGGTGACGATGTTGGCCGCGTCTGGATGCGCGGCGCTGGCCGGGTTTTTGACGACGCTTTATTATGGCGGTGTCGGGTTTGCGGGCGGCCAGCTGGTCGGTCTGAAGGCGCTGATCGCGGCGGTCATCGGTGGTATCGGATCGGTTCAGGGGGCGTTGCTGGGGGGCGCGGTGCTGGGCCTGGCCGAAGCGGTGTGGTCGGCGCTATTTGCCATCGAGTTTCGCGATCCGGCAATTTTTCTGGCTTTGATCGTCATGCTGGCTTTGCGACCGGCGGGGCTGCTGGGGGGGAGAGATGGCCGGTAGGTGTCGGCTGACACCATCCGGAGGCTGCCAGCGGCTTGTCTTGATTGATGAACAGTCTTTTGGGCCATGCTTTGTCCGGAAGCACTCTTAGTGCAGTCGCGCGGCAGTGCCTATATGCAAGGCAGCACTATAACAGCGTTGGACTATCGTTGGGCCTACCTGTGCGCCGCACAATCGGCTAAAGAGGCGCGCACAGAGGTCATAGGCGGCGAACCACCAGTTCGTGCCGGTATTGATTCTGGCCATATTCTGCCGGCCACACACTCATGAGCGCGTCGATGTCACGAGACCCCAAAAATACGGCTTTTGCTCAGTCATCGTTCCTGGATGGGACGAATGCTGCCTATATCGAGCAGATGCAGTCGATCTACGAGCGCAATCCTGGAGGCGTGCCCGAAGAGTGGCGGCGGTTTTTCGAGAGTATGCAGGATACTGGGTCGGCGAGCGGTCCGTCGTGGGCACCTAATGGCAAGGCGCATGATAAGGGGCTGGATCTGCAGGGGGCGCTGACGGGCGACTATGGGCCGACCGAGCCTGAGTTGCGCGAGCGCATCGAGGGCCGCGCGCAGCAAGCCGGCTATGACCTGACGCCGGTGGCGAGTTTTCGGGCGACGCAGGACAGCATCCGCGCGCTGATGCTGATCCGGGCGTATCGGGTGATGGGGCATCTGATCGCCGATCTCGATCCGCTCGACTTGAACGAACGCAAGGTACACAAGGAATTGCGGCCGGAAACCTATGGTTTCACGGAGGCCGATTTCGACCGACCGATCTTCATCGACAAGGTGCTCGGCCTGGAGATGGCGACGGTGCGCCAGATGTTGAAGATATTGAAGAAAACGTATTGCCGGCATATCGGCGTGGAATTCATGCACATCACGTCACCGCTGCAAAAGGCGTGGATCCAAGAGCGCATTGAGGGTGCGGACAAGGACGTGACGTTCACGGTCGAGGGCAAGAAGGCGATCCTGAACAAGCTGATCGAGGCGGAGGGCTTCGAAAAATTCGCCGACGTGAAATATACCGGCACGAAGCGCTTCGGGCTGGAGGGCGCGGAATCGATGGTGCCGGCGCTGGAGCAGATCATCAAGCGCGGCGGGCAACTGGGCGTTAAAGAAATCGTCATAGGGCTGGCGCATCGCGGACGGTTGAATACGCTAGCCAACGTGATGGCCAAGCCGATGCGGGCGATCTTCAACGAATTCCGTGGCGGGTCGTTCAAGCCGGATGACGTGGAAGGCTCGGGCGACGTCAAGTATCATCTGGGCGCGTCGTCGGACCGGGAGTTCGACGGCAACAAAGTGCATCTGTCGCTGACGGCCAATCCGTCGCATTTGGAAATCGTTGATCCAGTCGTTCTCGGCAAGGTGCGGGCGAAGCAGGATCAGCATGGTTGCTTGCCGACTGATCGGCGCGCGGTACTGCCGTTGCTGATTCATGGCGATGCGGCCTTCGCGGGCCAGGGTGTGGTTGCGGAGTGCTTCGGACTGTCGGGATTGCGTGGGCATCGGACGGGCGGTTCGATCCACTTCGTCATCAACAATCAGATCGGTTTCACGACGAACCCGAAATTCTCGCGCTCATCGCCCTATTGCACGGACGTGGCGAAGATCGTGGAAGCGCCGATTTTCCACGTCAACGGCGACGATCCGGAAGCGGTGGTGCATGTGGCTAAAATCGCCACCGAATTCCGCATGAAATTCCAGAAGCCGGTGGTGATCGACATGATCTGCTATCGACGGCACGGACATAACGAGGGCGATGAGCCGGCGTTCACTCAGCCGCTGATGTACAAGAAGATACGTTCGCAGCCGACGACCGTTGCGCTCTACGCAAAGAAGCTGGTCGATGAGGGCACGATTACGCAAGCCGATGTGGACGGCATGCAAGCGCGCTACCGAGCGACGCTGGATGGAGAATTGTCGGCATCTGAAGGGTACAAGCCCAACAAAGCCGACTGGATGGACGGACGCTGGTCGACCGTGGGACCGGATGAGGACGAGGCGCGGCGCGGCAATACGGGCGTGGCGGTGGACGTGTTGCGGGACGTGGGGCGGCGACTGACGACAATTCCGAACGATTTCAACGCGCACAAAACCGTCCAGCGGATGATCGAGCGGCGACGCGAGATGATCGAAACGGGCGTCGGCATCGACTGGTCGATGGCGGAGCATCTGGCGTTCGGTACGCTGGTGCGTGACAAATTCCACGTGCGCCTGTCGGGCCAGGACAGCGAGCGCGGCACATTCTCCCAACGGCATTCGGTGCTGACCGATCAGGTCACCGAGCGGCACTATACGCCGCTGAAGCATGTGTCGCCGGATCAGGCGCGATTCGAGGTCATCAACTCCATGCTGTCGGAAGAGGCAGTGCTGGGGTTTGAGTATGGCTACTCGCTGGCTGAACCGATGGCGCTGGTGTTGTGGGAAGCTCAATTCGGGGATTTCGCCAACGGTGCGCAGGTGATCTTCGACCAATTCCTGTCGTCCGGAGAGCGCAAGTGGTTGCGAATGTCGGGGCTGGTGTGCTTGCTGCCGCACGGCTATGAGGGGCAGGGGCCGGAACATTCGTCGGCGCGGCTGGAACGCTTCCTACAGATGGCGGCGGAAGACAATATGCAGATCGCCAACTGCACGACGCCGTCCAATTATTTCCATATCCTGCGGCGGCAACTCCATCGTCGCGTGCGCAAGCCGTTGATCCTGATGACACCGAAGTCGCTGCTCCGGCATAAGCGCGTGGTGTCTAAAATCGAGGACATGGGGCCGGGCACGAGTTTCCACCGCGTGTTGTGGGACGATGCGCAGACGGGTGCGGGCGAGAAGATCAAGCTGAGGCCAGACGCTGAAATCAAGCGCGTCGTGGTGTGCAGTGGCAAGGTTTATTACGATCTTTACGATGCACGCGAAGCGGCGGGGCGTGACGACATCTATCTGTTGCGGCTGGAGCAGCTCTATCCGTTCCCGGCGAAAGCTATGGTGGCGGAGTTCACACGGTTCCCCAACGCGGATGTGGTGTGGTGCCAGGAAGAGCCGCAGAACATGGGTGCGTGGACGTTCGTGGCACCCTATCTCGAGTGGGTGCTGGAGCATGCACCGATGCGGGTGAAACGCGCGGCGTATGCAGGCCGCGCGGCGTCGGCATCGACGGCGACGGGGCAGGCGAGCAAACATCTGGCCGAGCAGAAGGCATTGGTGCAGCAAGCTTTGACGTGATGACGGCTGTAGGCTGGGTCAACGACTTGCGTGACCCGGCGTCTTGGCTCCGAGCTCGTGACTGTTGGGTCGCGCAAGAGCTTGACCCAACCTACGGGCTTTGACTTTCAGATTTAAAACGAGACGGGATCACAATGGCTATCGAAATCAAAGTTCCTTCGCTCGGTGAAAGCGTCACCGAGGCGACGGTCGGCAAATGGTTCAAGAAACCAGGCGACGCGATCAAGATCGACGAGCCGTTGTGCGAACTTGAGACGGACAAGGTGACGGTGGAAGTGCCGGCCCCTGTGGCGGGCGTGCTGGCAGAGATACTGGTGCCGGAAGGCGCGACGGTGGCTGCCGGTGGCGTGCTGGGCGCAATCCGTGAAGGTGCGGCGACGGCGCAGGCTGGCAGCCCGACCGCCGCGCGGGTGACAGCACCGGTAGCGGCCGCTGCGGCAACCGTGTCGGCGATGCCGCCAGCACCCTCTGCACGGCGCATGATGGAAGACATCGGCGTCACGACGGCGGATGTGGCGGGATCCGGGCGACGCGGGCAGATTTTGAAAGAAGACGTGATGGCCATGCGTGGCGGCGCCGGCCCTCAAAGCCAAGCGCAGACGGTGACGCAGATGACGCCGGTTGCCTATTCGGCGCCACCGGCACCAAGTGCTGCGCCACCGGTGCAGCGCATGCCGTCGATCGGGTCCGACGGCGCGCGCGAAGAACGGGTGAAGATGACGCGGCTGCGCCAGACGATCGCGCGGCGACTGAAGGATGCGCAGAATACGGCGGCGATGCTGACGACGTTCAACGACGTCGACATGAGCAACGTGATGAAGCTGCGCGCCGAGTACAAGGAATTGTTCGAAAAGCGGCACGGGACCAAGCTGGGCTTCATGGGCTTTTTCGTGAAGGCCTGCATCCAAGCGCTGCGCGAAGTGCCGGCTGTGAATGCCGAGATCGACGGGGCTGATATCGTCTACAAGAACTATTATCACATCGGCGTGGCCGTCGGCACGGACAAGGGCTTGGTGGTGCCAGTGGTGCGCGAGGCGGACCATCTCAATCTCGCGGAGGTGGAGAAGGCGATCGCCGGGTTCGGCAAAAAGGCGCGCGACGGCAAGCTCGGCATCGAGGACATGCAGGGCGGCACGTTCACCATTTCGAACGGCGGCACCTATGGCTCGATGATGTCGACGCCGATCTTGAACGCGCCGCAGTCTGGCATTCTGGGCATGCACCGGATCGAGGACCGGCCAGTGGTGCGCAATGGGCAAATCGTCATCCGGCCGATGATGTATCTGGCGCTGAGCTACGATCACCGCATCGTCGACGGCAAGGATGCCGTGACGTTCCTGGTGCGGGTGAAGGAGTCGCTGGAAGATCCGCAGCGGTTCGTGCTGGAGCTTTGAGGGGCCGGGCGTCGGCGACGGACAGCTGACTGATCCATCGGGCGAACAGCGAAAAAAGTCAGCCCCGGAGCCGGGGGACGATCTCCGGGGCAAGGCGCGTCGGATGAAGGGGATGCCGGCAATGGGGGCTGCCAGCGTTCACCGCAACGAGCGTGATTTTCATATAGGTCAAGCGGAGACTGTGAAAAACCCTCGCAAATGCATATCTGTCTTGTTTGAATACAAACAAGTGTCGCCTGCACGTTAACGAGTGGCCTGATCGGAAGCTGGTCGGAGTGTCTTGGAACGCTTCGAAATTCGAAATCAGGACACTCGCTTGTCTCCGTTCAATTCCATTTCCGCGGCTGCGCGAGGATTTTATGACATCGACTTATGATCTGATCGTGATCGGGACGGGGCCGGGCGGCTATGTGTGTGCGATCCGCGCGGCGCAACTGGGGCTCAAGGTTGCTGTGGTGGAGAAGCGCCGCACGCACGGGGGAACCTGCCTGAACGTGGGGTGCATTCCGTCGAAGGCGCTGTTGCATGCGTCGGAAATGTTTGACGAGGCGGGGCATGGGTTTGCCGCAATGGGCATCAAGGCCAATCCGGAGCTGGATCTGGGTGCCATGCTGGCGTTCAAGGACGAAGGCGTTAAAGGCAACGTCAACGGCGTCGAGTTCCTGCTGAAAAAGAACAAGGTCGACGTGCATTTCGGAGTCGGCCGCGTGCTGGGGGCGGGGCGCGTACAGGTGACGGCCGAGGGCGGCGCGAGCAGCGACCTGCAGACCAAGAGCATCGTCATCGCGACCGGCTCGGATATCGCGCGGCTGCCTGGAATTGAAGTCGACGAGCGGCAGGTGGTGTCGTCGACGGGCGCGCTGACGCTGTCCGCCGTGCCGAAGAAAATGCTGGTTATCGGCGCGGGCGTAATTGGGTTGGAACTGGGCTCGGTATGGCGGAGGCTCGGGGCTGAGGTAACGGTGGTAGAGTTTCTCGACCGTATCCTGCCGGGCATGGACAGCGACGTGGCAAAAAGTTTCCAGCGGATTTTGACCAAGCAGGGCATGGCGTTCAAGCTCGGCTCGAAGGTGACGGCGCTGCAGCGGGATCCGAGTGGGTGCACGGTGACGATCGAGCCGGCGGCGGGAGGCGCTGCCGAGACGGCGTTTGCCGACGTGGTGTTGGTGTGCATCGGGCGGGTGCCCTACACCGATGGACTTGGCTTGGCGGCGGTAGGCGTCGAACTCGATGGCAAGAAGCGCATCGAGGTGGACGGTCACTTCATGACCAACGTACCGGGCATCTATGCAATCGGCGACGTGATCGCGGGGCCAATGCTGGCGCACAAGGCCGAGGATGAAGGCGTGGCGGTGGCGGAAATTCTCGCGGGCCAGCCAGGACACGTAAACTACGATGTGATCCCGAACGTGATCTATACGTCGCCGGAAGTGGCGAGCGTGGGTAAAAGCGAAGATGAACTGAAGATGGCTGGCATCGCCTACACCGTCGGCAAATTTCCGTTCATGGCCAACGGACGCGCAAAGGTGAACAGGACGACGGACGGGTTCGTGAAAGTGCTGGCGGATGCGACGACGGACAGGGTGCTGGGCGTGCACATCATCGGGGCGCACGCGGGCGAAATGATCGGCGAGTGTTCGGTGATCATGGAATTCGGCGGCAGCGCGGAAGATCTGGCGCGAACGTGTCACGCACATCCAACATTGAGCGAAGCGATCAAAGAAGCCGCGATGGCGGTCGATAAACGGGCGATCCATATGTGATCGGAGAGGCGTTGGTCGGTTCCGGAGTAAGCCGCAGATGACGTCGCGTGAGCCGAGCCCGGACCTGCGTCGCGGCAAAAGTGCGGGGGATGCCGGCTATCTCCAGCGCGTCGGCGATCGCGTGCGGGCCGCGCGCGACCGCTTGGGCAAGACGCGCAAGAATTTGTCGGAAGCGTCGGGCGTGTCTGAACGCTATCTTGCCGATCTGGAAGCGGGCGCTGGAAATGCGTCGTTGCTGGTGTTGCGCCGGATCGCTGCCGCGCTCGGCCTGGAAATGGATTTTCTGCTATCGGCGCTACCGGATCGATCGACCGAATTGGCCGCGCTGATAACGGAACTTGGGACATTGTCGGCCGCGGAGTTGATGCGGGTGCAGGATGTGCTGCGGCGCGATCTGATCGAGATGCGTGGGGCTGCCGGGGCGCGGCGGATCGCGCTGATCGGCCTCAGGGGCGCGGGCAAGACGACAATTGGACGCGCCACGGCGACGGCGCTCGACGTGCCGTTCGTCGAACTTGATCGCGAGATCGAGCGGGCGGCGGGAATGGAGCTTTCAGAGATTTTCGCGCTGCAGGGGAAGGCCGGATTTCGGCTGCATGAGCTGCGGTGCCTGGAAGCGGTGATCGGGCAGTTCGAGCGGTCGGTCATTGCGACCGGCGGGGGCCTGGTGACGGAACCTGCGACGTACGAACTGCTGCTGGCGTCGTGTTTCGTGGTGTGGTTGAAGGCTGCGCCCGAAAGCCATATGGACCGCGTTGCGGCGCAAGGCGATCGGAGGCCGATGGCTGGCAATCCGCAGGCGATGGACGATTTGCGTGCGATTTTGGCTGATCGGCATCCGCTCTATGAGCGGGCGCATGCGATAGTGGATACGACCGGCAAAACCGCCGAGGCGGTAGTGGTTGCGGTGCTGGATGCAGCCGCCCGCCGGAAATGAAGTGGCGCGGCGGCAACCGGGATGACCCGCTTGATTGCGCGGTGCGACGAATTCCGCACGGTTTTCAAATTCGGTGTCGGGGCGACTGCAACGTAAACGCCCCCGAAAATGTTCCGAGGGCGGGTGGGACTGAATGCGATATTAAGCGTCAGCCGCCTTCGTGCGGATGCGTTTCCCAGAATGTCTTCGCGTCGAAGGCGTAGGAAGGGGCGGCGGCTGCAGTGATGACCGTCAAGGCGACGAGGGCTGCGATGATCTTGCTCATGATGTGCTCCAGGGATTTGAATTGAAGTTGTGATTTCAGGTGCTGGCTGCGCGCCACCGGGGGATGTGGCGTGCAGCCGATGCGCTTACTTCTCGGTGGCGGTGGTCTGCAGGTCGTTGGGGCCGAAGGCGTAGGAGGGGGCGGCGGCTGCAGTGATGACCGTCAAGGCGACGAGGGCTGCGATGATCTTGCTCATGATATGCTCCAAGTTCTTTTATTGTTGGGGCCGGCGTGATTGCTTGCCGGTGATCAATATGTAGACTTCATGGTTCTTTTTTTCAAATCACTATCGATCACGTACGTGCGATCGGCTGGTTACCAAATTTATTGAAATTATTACGTTTTACGGAGAACGCCGTGAGCACACGCACGTGTGATCGTGCTATCTGGAATTATAAAAGGTACAGATCTGTATTCAGCAGTCGTTGACCGTGTGCGAACAAGGCTCCGCCCGGCTTTTCGACGCTGGATATCGCGAAAGCACCGGTCGGGCAGGGGGCGTTGCGGTTCTGCTTATGAGCTGGCGGGGCGGCAGAATTCGTCGGCGGGAAGTGGATCGCACTTCTGATCGAGCACGCAGGCTTTGAGGGCTAAGCGCAATTCCTCGTTCTGCTTGCCGTCACGGGGGCCTTGGTACAAGCCCTGATCCTTGAGGCCGCACTGGTACATCAGCACCATGCGTTCGCCGCCGAAATCCATCGACATTTGATAATCCGTCACTGCCCCGTCGGGGCTGCCGAGCGCCTGGCGAATGTGAGCGCGCGTATCGTAGGCGGCGTCCATGTCGGGCTGCAGGTCCAACGCCTTCTCGACGTCGTCGGTGCCTTGCGCGGCCTTGCCCCAGCGGAAGTAGGCCCAGGCACGATTGTTCAGCGCAGTAGCGAAATTGGGGATGAGTTGCAACGAGCGGTCATAGTCTTCGATCGCGCGGCCGTAGTCGCGCTTGAGCGAGAAGCCAAGGGCGCGGGTGGCGTAGGCACCGCTTCTGGTTTCCGATGACAAGCCGCTGCGGCCCAGCAACTCGGTGCAGCCGCGAATGCGCGTCTCGACGTCCTCGTTGTAACAGTCGTTGTCGGTGGCGACTTCGGCGGCCGACCGGGCCGTCAAGGCACACCAGACGAGCGGGACAAGCAGCAATCGAAGCCACATGAAATCTTCTCCCTTGCCGAACGTAGCTATCCGACGGCGCTATCCCGGCGGACACCAGGTCGCCGATAGCCGCCATACATGCCCGCAATATGGCAAGCCGTCATTCCGCCGCAGGCCACCGGCGAACGCTACGCCGAAGCTTGCGAGATGTCGAAGATGGAGCGGTGGCGTCATGGGGCGCCTCGATGACGGAGGCAGTGACAAAAGTTCGGCGTACTGCAACGATCGCACACCTAACAGGACGCCATGCAAACCGAGAGTCACAGCAACATGTCGCGAGCCGCGTTGATATCCGTCGATTGGGGGACGACCGCGCGACGCTCGGTGCTGCTCGGGGACGACGGCGCGGTCATGGACCGATGTGACGATGGTGCGGGCATCCTGCCGCCGCCGCGCGACGGATTCGCGGCGGCACTGGGTCTGGATATTGGCGCATGGCTACAGC
The DNA here is from genome assembly GCA_025350265.1 of Hyphomicrobiaceae bacterium. Classification (GTDB taxonomy): domain Bacteria; phylum Pseudomonadota; class Alphaproteobacteria; order Rhizobiales; family Hyphomicrobiaceae; genus JABFRJ01. The sequence goes on from JANXYD010000357.1 coordinate 9,501, forward strand.
GATTTGGCCCGCTGCCGGTGGTGATGTCGGGCATGATCGGCAGCCGCCAGGGCTGGCATGAGGTGCCGTACATCGACTGTCCGGCGGATCCTGTCACAATCGCTCGGAACCTGCAGGTCATCGACGCCGGCGCGCTCGGGCACATTCATATCGTGCCGGGGCTGCGGCATGCGCCAAGCGGCCAAGGGCTAGATGTGATGCGCGGGGAGGAGACCCAAATTATCGGCGCGCTCGGTTCGCAAGACGGCGCGGACACGGGGCTATTCGTGCTGCCGGGAACGCATAGCAAATGGGCGTGGACGCGGAATGGCGCGATCGCGGGCTTTGCAACGTACATGACGGGCGAGGTGTTCGCGGCGCTGCGGCAGCACACGATTCTGGGACTTTTGATGCCTTCCGGCATCGCTGGCCGCCTGACGCCGGAGCGTGCGGCGGCGTTCGATCACGCCAGCTTCGCTCGCGGGGTCACTGACGGGGCGGCCGATGGGCACCCTGGAGCATTGCTCAATCGTGTGTTCGGGGTGCGGACGCTGGGGCTGTTCGGGACAATCCCGGCAGCGGGGCTTGAGGCGTATTTGTCGGGGTTGCTGATCGGGGCCGAGATGGCAGCGGCGACGACGTCATTGCACATGCGGCAGTTTACGATCATCGGTAATGCCGGGTTGAGCGCGAGCTACAAGCGCTGTGCAGAGGTTTTAAAGTGTGAGGCGCGGGTCGCTGAGGCCGATTGTGCCGCGCGTGGTCACTGGACCATCGCGCAGGCTGCCGGGTTGACGAAGGGTACGTCGTGATGATCGCATTCAAGGATCAGCTTAGCCGGTGTCCGTTGATCGCCATCCTGCGCGGCATTACGCCGGACGAGGCGGTGCCGATCGGCCGAGCGCTGATCGACGCGGGTTTGGGTGTGATCGAGGTGCCGCTGAATTCGCCGGATCCGTTCGAGACGATCGCCATCATGGCGCGGGCGTTCGGGCGCGAGGCGATCATCGGGGCGGGCACGGTGATGAGCGCGGACGATGTGCGGCGGGTAGCTGACGCGGGCGGTCGGCTGATCGTGATGCCGCACGGTGATCTCGCCGTGGTTGCTGCGGCGCGCGAAGCTGGGCTGTCGGTGACGCCGGGGGTTGCGACGCCGACGGAAGCGTTCGCATGCCTGGCTGCGGGGGCGGATGGATTGAAGCTGTTTCCGGCTGAAATGATTGCACCCGCAGTGGTGAAGGCGATGCGGGCGGTGTTGCCGAAAGAGTCGGTGCTGGTGCCGGTGGGTGGGATCACGGAAGCCAATATTCCTGCGTACAGGGCTGCAGGTGCATCGGCGTTCGGCATCGGATCGACGCTCTACAGCCCCGGCCGGAGTGCTGCGGACGTGGGTCGCATCGCACGCGGGCTGGTGGCTGTCGCTGCGGCGGGACGGTGATGCTGACTGTAAACAAGCGATATCGGAGTGCTTGACCCAACCCATAAATTTACCGCCGGGTGGCGCCCGGATCAGAAATGGTCCCAGCCGGTGCGGTCGAAGGAGATTTCGGTGCCGTCGATGCGGGTGACAGTCACGTTCGATGCTGCGACGCCGGAGACGTCGATGATGGTGCCGATGCGATGCATTGGTGTCGGAGCGAGCGCCAATTGCCGCTCGAATGCGGCGAGTTGGTCGGTCGGGACGGTGGCGAGTATTTCATAATCGTCGCCGGCCGAGAGGATTTTTGAAAATAGTTCCGGTTGCTGACGGATGACGATCATCATCGATGGTGACCATTCGATCAACCCGCTATCGACAATCGCTGCGACGCCGGACGCCGCGCACATGCGTGCGAGGTCCTTGACCAGACCGTCGGAGATATCCATCGCGGCGGAGGCATGCTGGCGGATCGTATGGGCGAGATCGATGCGCGGCTGCGGCCTGAGATAGCGCCCGATGAAATAGTCGGTTTGATAGTCCGTCAAATTCCAGCGGTTGCGCAGGTCGCGGCTGAGGTTGCGCGCTTCGCTGCGCAATTGCAGGCCGAGGCCCGAATCGCCGAGTGTGCCGGAGACATAGATCGCATCGCCTGCGCGCGCGGTGCCGCGCCTGATCATGCGGCCCTCCGGCACCTCGCCGAGCACCGTAATGGCGATCGTGAGTGGGCCTGGAGCGCGATCGGTATCGCCGCCGATCAAATGGCAACCGAATGCTGATTGCGCCTCAGCCAGGCCGCGCGCGAACGCCGCCATCCAGCCATGCGTGGGTGGCGCGGGGAAGGATAGAGCCATCAGATATGCCAGGGGATCTGAGCCCTTCGCGGCCAGATCGGAGACGTTGACCGCCAGCGCTTTCCAGCCGATCGCGTCGGGCGGGTCGTCGGGAAAAAAATGCACGCCGGCGCGGACCGGGTCGGTCTTCAGCACCAGATCGTAGCCGGGTCGGGGCGTGAGCCGCGCACAATCGTCGCGTAGGCCATAGGCACCTGGTGCGCCAACAGCCAGCGGTGCCAGCATGGCAATGAGCTCGGCTTCTGATTGGATGCGATGATTATTCATAGCGACTGCCTCATGAATTACGGCGCTGTAGCAACAGTTCCACTTGACGCGCGCGGAACCACTGTGCCGAAAACTCAACCCAGAGCCGGTTTCACCCTCAGCCCTACCCCCGCGGGGTAGGATGACAGAAACGGTAACGGCGCTTGTAGAATTAGACGATGTATCTCAATGTCATGCGATTGCCGCTGCTTTGCGTTTCAGGCAGACCCGGCGGGGAAGCGGCTACGCGGGCACCGCTTCGGCGAGGCATGTTACGGCGGCGCTGACGCCACCGGCACCATGCGGAATGTTCAATGCCTGCAGTCCCATTTCGATGGCTCCGAGGGTGCCCAACACCATGGGTGCATTGGTGTGGCCCATGTGGGCGATGCGAAAAGCCCGGCCCTCGTAACCGCCAATGCCGAGCCCGAGCGTGACGCCGCATTTGTCGCGGGTGTAGTTGGTCAACCGGCTGCTGTCGAAGCCGGTCACGCGGACGTTGGTGATGGAGGCTGCGCGCTGGGCTGGATCGCGCACGTTGAACGAGATGACCTGACCCTCCGACCACTTCGCGACTGCCGCTTGCGTGGCGCGGGCAAGCAGACGATGCCGGTGGAACGCTGCTTCGAGGCCTTCGGCGAGCAGCATGTCGAGGGCTGCGCGTTGGGCAAACAGCAGATGCTCGGGCGGCGTGCCGCAATACTTCTGATAATGCTCCGGCCCTTGGCGGAACGTCCAATCCCAATAATGCGTGCGCATGTTGGCTGATTTGTGGGCAGCTTCGGCGCGCGGTCCCGAGGCGACGTAGGCGAGGCCCGGCGGCGTCATCAATCCCTTTTGCGAGCCGGCCATCGCGACATCGACGCCCCAGGCATCCATCTCGAACGGCATGCAGCCGAGGGATGCGACGCAATCGACCATGTAAAGGGCCGGATGCTTGGCTGCGTCGATGGCGCGGCGGATCGCTGCAATGTCGTTGACGACGCCAGACGCGGTGTCGATCTGCACCACCATGATCGCCTTGATCGTATGTGTCGAGTCGGCGCGGAGCCGCGCCTCGACCGCCGCTGGATCGACGGCGCGATGCCATTCGCCCTTCAAAACCTCGATTTCAGCGCCCATCACCTTGGCCATCTCGGCCCAGCCCAATGCAAAGCGGCCGCTTTCGAGGGTCAGTATGTGATCCCCACGCGAGAGCACGTTGCTGACGGCCGCTTCCCAGCCGCCGTGACCGTTGGCTGCGTAAATGTAGGTGTGGCCCTTGGTGCGGAACACGGACTTGAGATCGGTTAGGAGACGATCGGTCAACTCGACAAGCGGACCTGAGTAGATGTCGACGGCCGGCCGCATCATCGCCTGCAGCACGGCATCGGGCACGTTGGTGGGGCCGGGGATGGACAGAAACTGGCGGCCATTGGAAACGGTCATGATACCTCGCGGGAGCAAGTGATCGACGAATAAGCCATATGACGAAAAGCTGGCAGCGCTGGGGCCGCGCCGCAAGTGCGAACTCGCTGCAATACCCATAAACGTTGGTTATGTGAGAAACTATGCGACCTGGCGGTTGTCCGCCGACCGGCAGAGATCGGCGACCGGGCAGAGTTCGCATTTAGGGCTGCGCGCGACGCAAATATAGCGGCCGTGCAGAATAAGCCAGTGGTGGGCGTGAAACAGGTAGGCGTCGGGCACGCTGCGCATCAGGTCGTCTTCGACGGCCTCGGGCGTTTTCCCGTGCGACAAATCAAGCCGGTGGGCCACGCGGAACACATGCGTATCGACGGCCATCGTCTTGTGGCCGAAGGCCATGTTGAGGACGACATTGGCGGTCTTGCGGCCGACACCGGGGAGGGCCGTGAGCTGGTCACGATCGGCCGGTACTTCGCCTGCGTGATCGCGGATGAGTTGGCCTGAAAGCGCAATCACATTTTTGGCCTTGTTGCGAAAGAGGCCGATGGTCTTGATGTAATCGCGTACCGCATCTTCGCCGAGCGCAAGCATTTTCGAGGGTGTGTCGGCGCGGGCGAACAACGCGCGCGTGGCCCTGTTGACACCGGCGTCCGTCGCTTGCGCCGACAGCACCACGGCCACCAGCAGCGTGAATGGATTGACGTGTTCCAGTTCGCCCTTGGGTTCAGGTGTGGTTGTGGCGAAACGGCTGAATATTTCGGCAACGTCGGCTGAGGTGCGGGATGGTTGCTTCGTTCGCGCGGTGGGTTTGCCGACGGTGGGTTCGCGCTTCGACTTGCTCGCCGATGATGGAGCGCTGGCGCGCGCGGATCTGCCCGGTGCCTTAGTCTTGGCCAGTTTCGCCGGTGGTGTTTTGACAGGCTTGGTTCTGGCAGGCTTGATCAGTGGTGGTCGGGCCATAAATGGAACTCGTTTGATAGATCGACTGTTCAAGCGATGGAAATCGAGACTATGCCGTGCGCGGATAATCAACCCATGATGGGTGCGACGATGGACGACAAAGCCCTGGCAATGCAAGCCTGCCCGGTGCCGACGGCACTGCCGTTTCGCTGTGTGCTGAAACCGCATCGTTCGCTCAGCAAGCGCGGGTTCATGATCTTCATGGGGGTTATCTGCGGCTTGAGCTTTATCGCCGGGATCGTTTTCCTGGCGCTCGGCGCGTGGCCCGTGATGGGTTTTTTCGGGCTGGATGTCGCGCTCGTGTATCTGGCGTTCAAGCTCAACTATCGGGCGGCGCGCGCGGTCGAGATGATCGAGGTAACGCGCGATGAGTTGATCGTCACGCGGATTTCCGCCAACGGGCGACAGCGCGCCGAGACGCGGCTGAGCCCGACGTGGGCACGGCTGGAGGCCACCGAGGCGCCCGATGGATCTGTGGGGTTGGCGCTTGCCAGTCATGGCCGGCGGGTGCCGATCGCACGCGATATCGGTAGCGATCAGCGGCGGGCGTTTGCGGTGGCACTGAGCGCTGCGTTGCGACTGGTGCGTGAGCCGGAGTGGCCACGTTGAAGGTCTTTGAGTGTGTGGCGGTCGCGTGTCGGGTCGGAGTTCAGTGTGCTGCGGCCGCGCAGGTGACGGGCTTTCAGGCGACAGCTTCGCGAAGGACTTTGGACAAGCGCAGGACGCGGCCGCGTTGGCTGACGAGAACGACGGTGACTTCGGCTTCGAACACTATTGCTGCGCCGCGGCTGATGCGTTGGGTGAGGACGAGCGTTGCGGCGCCGAGAGTTTTGACGCGCGTTTCCACTTCCAGCACATCGTCGATACGGGCGGGCTTGAGATATTCGAGTGTCATGCGGCGGACGACGAAGGCTGAGGGCTCGCGGCCATCGGTACCGGTCATCAGTGCGTGATGATCGTTGCCAAGTAAGCGCATGAAATCGCTGCGGCCGCGCTCGCACCAGCGGACGTAGCTGGCGTGGTAGACGAGGCCAGAGAAG
>JANXYD010000406.1 GCA_025350265.1 Hyphomicrobiaceae bacterium
GCCGGCCAGTCGTTCATGTGCACGGTCGACAAAACGTTCACGATCAAGGGCGTGCAGGATTGCCCCAAGCGAGGCTACAATCGTACCGGGTTTTTCGAGGTCGATACGGGCGAGAATGCCAAGGATTGGACGATCCGGCTCACCGATCCCGGCGACGCGGGAAAATCCAAATAGACTTCCCCTGCGGCTTGTGCGTTAGACACGCGCGTTTCGGGTGCGACATGCCGGACACTCGGCCAAACCAACCTCAAGGCCGCTTCGCGCGGTGGAGAAAACCAACATGCGACGCAACCGGCGCGTAAAGATCGTAGCGACCCTTGGCCCCGCCTCGTCATCGCTTGAGATGATCGAGAAGCTGTTCCAGACCGGCGTCGACGTGTTCCGCATCAACATGAGCCACTCGCGTCCGCCGCACGACGGGCCGCGCAAGCTGCACGCAGCCATTCGCGCGACCGAAGCCAAGTTCGGGCGCCCGATCGGCATTCTCTGTGATTTGCAGGGGCCCAAATTCCGCGTCGGCGACATGGTCGGCGGGAAGGTTTCGCTGATTGAGGGCGCGACATTCCGCTTCGACCAGACAGAAACCGAAGGCTCGTCGACGCGCGCATTCCTGCCGCATCCGCAGATCTTCGAGGCGATCGAGCCGGGGCACGACCTGCTGCTCGACGACGGCAAGATACGTATGCGAGTGATCGACAAGAAGAAGGGCATCATCGACGCCAAAGTGATTGTTGCCGGCGCGCTCGGCAGCCGTAAGGGGGTGTCGATGCCGGATACGATCCTGCCCATCGATGCGCTGACCGAAAAGGACAAGATCGACCTCGATTTCGCGCTACGCCTGGGCGTCGACTGGGTGGCGTTGAGTTTCGTGCAGCGCGGCGACGACGTGCGCGATGCCCGCAAGATAATCGGCAACGCCGCCGCCATCATGTCCAAGATCGAGAAGCCCTCGGCCATCACCGATCTCGACGACGTCATCGCCGCCTCCGACGGGCTGATGGTGGCACGCGGGGATTTGGGCGTGGAGATGCCGGTCGAGCGCGTGCCGTTGCTGCAGAAGCTGATCACGCGCAAGTCGCGGGCGGCGGGCAAGCCAGTGGTGGTCGCCACGCAGATGCTGGAGAGCATGATCACCTCGCCCGTGCCGACGCGGGCCGAAGTGTCGGATGTGGCGACAGCCGTGTTCGACGGGGCCGATGCCATCATGCTGTCGGCGGAAAGCGCGGTCGGGCAATACCCGCTCGAGGCTATCGGCATGATGAACCGCATCGCCGTCGAAGTCGAAAATGATCCGAGCTACGACGGCATCGTGCATGCAACACAGACACCACCGCAAGCAACCGGTGCCGACGCGATCGCAGCCGCGACGCATGCCGTTGCCGACACGCTGAAATTGTCGGCGATCCTGTGTTACACGTCAACCGGTTCGACGGCGCTCAGGGTCGCGCGCGAGCGGCCGAACCTACCCGTCATCGGGCTGTCACCCGTATTGGGGACGGCGCGCCGCCTCTCTGTGGTGTGGGGGCTGCATTGTGTGCTGCTCGCTGATCCCGAGAACCAAGCCGACATGGTACGCAAGGCCTGCCGCGTCGCCTATGATGATGGGTTCTGCAAACCCGGCGAGGGCGTCGTGATCACCGCCGGCGTGCCGCTGGGGTCGCCGGGGGCTACCAATATGATCCGTATCGCCTTCCTTAATGAACACGGCGCGCCCGTCGCCGAAGGGGTATGAGGCCGCCTGTTTCTCCGGCATTTGCGGGGCGGCATTAACCGTCGATTAGCCCTCCCCGCATAATGTCCCTGTGAGCGCGCAACTCGCAGCCGTGCTCCAGGGGCACAGGCGCAGATGTTCAACGGTGCGATCAGTTCGTCGCGACAAAGTTCGTTAATGTCGGAATACGCGTCGCTGATGGGCGATGCGGTACTGCGCAACCGCGCGCGGATCGCCGAGCATTCGGCGCGGCTCGAGGCCGAGTTCGCCAGCCGTATCAAGTCCGAATTCATCGCCAATATGAGCCATGAGTTGCGGACGCCGCTCAATTCGATCATCGGGTTTTCAAAGCTCATCGCCGAACAAAAGGGCGGCGGTCTGTCGGTTGAGGAAGCCGCCGAATACGCCGGCCTGATCCAGGATGCCGCCGGCCACTTGTTGGCTGTCATCAACGATATTCTCGATATCTCCAAAATTCAGAGCGGCAAGTTCCAGCTCAACAACCGCGAAATGTCCGTTGACGAAGTATTGCGCCCATGCGTCGCCGGATTGAAGTTGACGGCTCAGAACGCCGGCGTCGACCTCAGTTGCGAGATCGCCGCCGATTTACCTGAGTTGAGCGCTGATGGGGTCAAGCTGCGTCAGGTGTTCACCAACCTCGTCACCAACGCCATCAAGTTTACTCCAGCCGGTGGCCGTGTGTTCGTGACGGCCAAGGCCGAGTTGGGTGCCGGTACGATCGTGGACATCTGCGACACCGGCGTCGGCATGACAGAGGAAGAGATTCGCGTCGCCATCACTCCATTCGGCCAAGTCGATGGCGGGCATAATCGGTGGCGCGAAGGAACCGGCCTCGGTCTGCCCATCGCCGAGGCTCTCGTCAAATTGCATGGCGGCGTGCTGTCGATCGCCAGCGAAAAATCGGTGGGCACGACGGTCACCGTACGTCTGCCGCGCTATATACCACCGAAGCCTCCGACGCTTGAAAATCAACTTGCCAGCTCACCTACGGCCAACGCCACCCTCTCATCTCACGCCCGTTGACAGAGACCTTCACTATGCAAACTCAAGACGTCAATGTGGTCGAGAGACTGCCAGACCTCAGCATCGGCCGCATCGTTTCGGTGACCGGCTCGAAGGCGATCGTGCTGCTCGATCATGGTCATCGCCCCAGCGACACGACCAAACTGCTGGCGCATCAGCGTCCGGAAATGGGCACCCTGCTCGGCATCGATACGACCAATACTGTGGTGCTCGCGATCGTGTCGGCGCTCAGCGCGCCCGTTCCCGCGCAACGCGAAGGCGATACTGAAATCTGGATCGCCGAGGTCGGCCTCGTCGGCGAGCTGTGGCGCGCCAAGGACGGTAAGCCCGCCAGCTTCAATCGCGGCGTTACCGTCTATCCGACGCTCGGTGACCGCGCACGCGTCGCGTCCAAGCCCGAACTCGAACTGGCCTTCGTCGGCGATACGCGGGGCTCTGTACGCGTCGGCTGCATCCGGCAGGACAGTTCCATTCCAGCGATGATCAAGGTCGACGATCTGCTCGGCAAGCACTTCGCGATTCTCGGCACTACCGGCACGGGCAAATCATGCACCACAGCGTTGATCCTGCGCGCGATCTTGAAGGAAAACCCGGCCGCCCATCTGGTGCTGCTCGATCCGCACAACGAATATGCGACCGCGTTTCCCGAGTGGGCCGAAGTCGTCAATCCCCGCAACATGCAGTTGCCCTATTGGTTGCTGACGTTCGAGGAAATCGTCGAGGTGCTGCTCGGCAATACCACCGACCGCAAGCACGAAGTCGAATTGCTGCAAGAGTTGATCCCGATCGCCAAGTCGCGCTACAGCAGCGGCCGCGAAGGACGTGAAGCCCGCAAGGACCCGCAGACCCTGCGACGTAGCGGCGGCGAAACACGTTACACCGTCGATACGCCCGTGCCCTACCGCATATCCGATCTAACGTCACTGATCGACGAGCGCATGGGCAAGTTGGAAAACAGGCGCGACATTGCGCCCTACCGCAACATCAAGCTACGCATCGAGACGATCACCCAG
>JANXYD010000414.1 GCA_025350265.1 Hyphomicrobiaceae bacterium
ATCACCATGCCACCGCCACGCACTTTCAGGCGGCTGATCGCGAACGCCGCAAACGTCGCCACCAGCAACGTCAGCACGCCCGTCGACACCGCGATCACCGTCGAATTCCACATCTGCTCCCAGAAATGATCGAGGTAGTGATGCTGTTGGCGAAGCACGGTCTCGAAGTTGCGCGTCGTGGGGTGGTCAGGAAACAAGTGGCCTTGAAATGCCGAGTCCTTCGGCGAAATCGCGAACAGCACCATGTGATAGACGGGGATTACCGACCACAGAAAAATCGGGATGCCGATCAGCAGCAGCTTGGCCTCGGTGCCGACGTCGCGCAGGGATGGCAGTTTCATTACATCACGCCTTCGCCGTTGAATTACTGCCCAAGCGCTTCATCAGAATATAGACCAGCGGCAACACGAACGGCAGTGCCACCACGATGGCAGCCATAGATTGCTCGACCTGATCGTAGCGCAGATACCGCACACCCAGCGTCGCCAGCACGTGCGTGAGATCGGCTGGCCCGCCCCCCGTCAGCAGATACACGCTGTTGAAATCTCCCAGCGTCCAAATCATCGACAGGATCAGGCACGTGAAATACAATTGCTGCATCGACGGCCAGGTGATGTGCCGGAACAGATGCCACGAATTGGCACCATCGACTTCCGCCGCCTCGTAGAGGTCCTTGGAAATCGCCAGCCGCCCGGAAATCAGGATCAGCGTCCAGAACGGCAACGATTTCCACACATGCACCAGCATGGCGAGCCCCAGCGCCAACGTCGGATCGTTGAGCCAGTTCGGCCCATCCTCGCCCGTCAGTCGGAAAATCTGCTGATTGATGATGCCCCACTCGGGATTGAGCATGAAACGGAACGAGAGAATTGTCGGAATCGACGGCAAGGCCCACGGCAGGATGAACAGCACCGACAGCGCCTTGATCCACCACCGTGCCGTCGTGAAGAACCCCGACAACACCAGCGCGATCAGCATCTTGATATTGATCGCCACGATCACGAACACGGCCGTATTGACGATAGTTCGCAAAAAGATCGGATCGGCTGCTAGCTTGACGTAGCTCTCCGGCTTGCGCGCGATCCAGAACCCGTACAGCACGGGATAAAGCACAAAGATCAGGAAAATCAACACGTACGGCAGGATCATCACGAGACCCCAGGCCTGCGCGTCGCTACGTCCGGTGCCACCGGTGTTGGTGTCCACGGTATCAGGCGCATGATCCAACGCGGCAACTGTCATGGATTCACTCCGTGCATCTAGGACGATGCCCCTTAAGCGGTGACGGAAGCATGTTCGACGATCGACCCGGTTCCCGTTCCGGCCGTTCGTCGCGACATCCGACGCTATCTCTCTACGCTATCTCTCATCGCGAACCGAAATAAAACAACATCAAGGCCAACGGAAGTGCTTCGAGCTTGTCGCCGTGCGGAATGACGCTCTGCCATCCGAACAGCTGCAATACGATCACCAGTGCCATGGCCGCGAGAGTGAATGCTGCCCGCGCGTCGTCGAGGCGGGTGGTGCCGGACGCCCCCGGCTTTCCGCGCTTCCACCACGCCATCAGCGCATGGGACCCGATCCCGAGAAAATACGATCCGACGGCGATAAAGATCGGCACCGCCACCGGATCCAACAGACGATCGTTGCGGGCCAGATAGACCGCCAGCCCGACGAACGCCCCGACAATCAGCAGCCGCAAGGAATGGCGCGGCAGATACAGCGGGTTGGGCTCGTTTTCCAGCGCGCCGTCTGCAACCAATCGCGCCCGCAATTCCGGCGACATCTGCACCAGCCGCCGAGACGCGAAGTAATGGGCGAGCACGATCATCAGCGATTCAAACCACAGCAGGCTGACCTTCTCACCACGCGCCGTCTGCAGCGTGATGAACCCGACCGTCATCAGCGTGAGGATTGCGCGGATGCTACCGGACGGCAGCCCCAGCGCACCATGATTGCGGACGGTCGACGGCTTCGGTCGCGCCAGATCATGATCCAGGCTTGCACTTATCGGCATTTTCCTCGAACCGAACATGCCACAGCGTCCGCTTGTGTCGACTGCCGCATCAATTGCCGGCGCAATACCCTTCCCACCGCCGCTGCGGCGAGAAGGGCATGCCACCTCAACCGGCGATCGCCTTGATCCGGGCGATCATCTCGTCGACGGCCTGCTCGACGGGAATCTTTTCGTTGACCACCCGGTTCATCGCCTTGGCCCACACGTTCTCGTTGTTCACGATGGTGAACTTGTAGTTCTTCGTGAACTCGAACGTGACGGTGCCCTTGGCATATTGATCGCGCACCGATTTGCGATGCACGTCGCCATCCCAGAACGCAGCTTTCTGCGCTTCGGTCTTGACCGGGAACCAGCGTCCCAGTGCACCCTCGACGTACGGCTGCAGATTCTCGTCCTGCAGCAGGAACGCCACAAATTCCTTGGCGCGTGCCTTGTTCTTGCTGTCGGTGAAGATATGACCCAGTTTCACCGCCGTCCGATACTTGGGCTCGGTGCCGTCAGGCTTATTGGGGAAGCCTGCCGTGCGGATCAAGTCGTAGTAATTGGTCTTGGCGGTCGCCCGCTGTTCCGGCGTCAACGTCTCGTTGTTGGCGTCGTCCAGCCACTTGGCGGCGATCGAGATCGTCGCGTTGTGCGTCATGATCGTCGTCTTGTTATGGAAGGCGACGTTGTTGTCGGGGTCCTTCCAACTCGTCGACGATGGCGGCGTGCAGCCCTTGGTATAAACTGCGGTGTAGTCCTTCAGCGCGCTGACCAGGCCGGCCTTGGCTTTCGGATCGTCGACCAGCAGCTTGCCGTCGTCATCTACCAGCTTGACGTTGTAGGCATCTGCGAAGGTCAGGAACGAGAAAAAGCTGTCGGAGCTGTCGACGCCCATCGGCTGGCCGATGCCGAAATCGCGCTTGCCCGTTTTCTTGCGCAGCGCGGGCTGCGCCTTGTCGCACCAGAAGCTCCAGTAGTCGTTCCAGCTCTTGGGGATGTCGCTTTCCTGGAAGCCGGCATCCGCCAGCATGTCCTTCCAGTATTCGATGTGCATGGTCTGCTGCTTCATCGGGAAGGCATAATAGGCCTTCTTGCCGGTCTTGGAGTTGAGCAGAAACGCGGTGCTGAGCGCGGTCGCCTCGAACTGCCCCTTGATGGGCTCAATCACGTCCGAGATATCTTCGAGCTTGCCGTCGGACGCCCACTTGCCCGACACTTGGAAATCGTAGACGTCGGCGTAAGCCACATCCGGCGGCGTGCCTGAATCGAGCGCCGCCACCGTCTTCGGGATCATGTCCTGGATCGGATATTGCGACAGCTCGACCTTAATGCCGCTCTTGGCCTCATATTTCTTGATGGCCGCGTACAGTGCATCGTCTTCAGACTTGTAGAAGCCCTTCACCCACCAGACATTGAGCTTCTCTTGCGCACTCGCCGGTGCGAGGCCCGAAGCGAGCACCATCGCGCCGACAGCGATACCCGCAGCGATTCTGCCAATCCGCAGTCCCGTCATTGTAGTCCTCCCGAAAGCGAGTGGTCCCCGCCCCATATTTGTGAATTCACGCTGGCGTATCGGAGCGCGAGCCGCCTGTGGCATCGCGCGCCTGATCTGCCGCCGCCGCGACATTATCGCACCGGGCGGCGAAGTAAAGGCGCGCCGCAACGCACAATCAATCACCGCGCTGCAGCACGAAGAAACGGCGCGCGCGCCCTCACTTCACCGTATCGGCGACGATTTTTGCAAGCAGCGCATCGACTTCGGCTGCGGCCTTGACGCTTGCGGAACCTTGGCTCCGAGGCACCATCGGCCGGCGGTATCCGACGACGATCTCGCCGGGCTTTTGCTTGGTCTCGTAGGCGAACACGACAAACGGACAGAACGCAATATTGGCAGGGTCCGCCTCCATCATCGCGCGTGAATATTTCGCCGAACAGAACGCCACGAACTCACCGCGATTGTACACCGTTTCTATCGCGCCCACATCCTGCGCCGTGCGCCCGAGCATAGCTGCAATGTTGCCCTCCGATTGCACCGATACGCCTGTTGCAATAACCGCGTTGCCGAGGTCGAAGCGGACGTCGTCAAAACTGCCTTGTTTGGTGCGCGTCACGATTTCCTGCGCCGCAACCTGGCTGGCCGCAGACGCCATCACCGCGACTGACATGCAGGTGATCAGGATTTGGCCAACGCGTCCGGCAATCGGTTTCATGTGCAGCCCACCTTAAAAGCAAAACGCGCTGACCGCGTCCTTGAGATCGAACAGGATCGCCGTGCCGCGCACCGCGAAAAGATACCCAGCCAGCGCCATCACGGCAATCACGCCGCCGATCACCCAGCGCCGCACCGCTCGCGGCAGCAGCGCGCCGTCGTCGGCGTCGACCGCGGCGTTGCGTTGTGTCAATCCGTCGTCGTGAACTCGGCCCACGGGCTGCTCCACTCTGCCAGCTAACGCCAGTTATACCTGCAAGGTTGCTGCTTCGGCCCGCATCCGCGCAGCCGGCCGCTCGCGAATGGGCAGATGGATCAAGCCCGCCGCCACGGCCAGCGCAATCGAGATCCACCACATCATATCATACGACTTCGTCGCGTCGTACACCCGGCCCGCCATCCATAAGCCGGTGAACGATCCCAACTGGTGCGACAGGAACACGAAACCAAACAGCATCGACATCCATTGCGTGCCGAAGAACATGCCCACCAGCCCCGACGTCAGCGGCACTGTCGATAGCCAGAACACGCCCAGCACCGCCGAAATGGCGATCACCGAAGCTGGCGTGATCGGCAGCACCAGCAGCGCGATGAACGGCAGACAGCGCATAAAGTAGATGTAGCTGAGACCGACGCGCTTTTCCACCCAGCGGCCCGATTGGCCCGCCACGTAAGTGCCGAAGATATTGGCGATGCCGACGGCCATCAGCGCGTAGACGCCGACCCACGACGGCAGCCCCTTGTCGCTCACATACGCCGGCAGATGCACGCCGTAGAACGCGACATGAAAACCGCACACGAAGAACCCAACCGTCAACAGCCAATAGCTCGGATGCACAGCGGCTTCGCGCACCGCCTCGCCCAAAGTCTGCGATTTGACGGCACCGCTCATCGCCGGAGGCTTGCCCGCGATCGGCAGTGCCAGCGGCAACATCGCGGTCGCAATCGCTGCCAGAATCGCGAGGCTGGACTTCCAGCCAGTGTATTCGATCAACAGATGCGTCAGCGGAAACGCCACCAACTGGCCAATGCCGCCCGCCATGCCCATCGACGCGATCGCCGCCAATCGCTTGTCGGCCGGCACCGAGCGGCCGACCGCGCCGACCAGCGCCGTCACCCCCGTGCCGGCGACGCCGACACCGGTCAACACGCCGCTCAGATACAGCCCCCAGGGTGCCGTCGCACTCATCATCGCCAGCAATCCGCCGACCGTCGCCAACGCGCACACCACGATGACGCGCCCTGCACCATACTTGTCGGCGATGCCGCCAGCCAGGATGGCACCGAAGCCCCAGACCAGATTGGCTACCGCCATGGCGTTGGAAAACGGCTCGCGCCCAATGCCGAGATCGACCGTCACGGGCTTCAGATACAGGCCCATCACCTGCCTCAGCCCCATGGCCATCGCCACGATGGTGCCAGCCGCCAAAATCACCAGCCACGCCGGTCGAACCTTGGGTTGCATTGAAGTTTGCATCGAAACTGCGTCCTGCATCACGAAACCTGCTGTCTGACGGAAAATAACGCCTCGTCCTGCACGATCGCGCGGCAAAACGCGAGCCCCGGCGGCTGCAAGGCTTCCCTGCAAACCGTCTCGGCCGCAAGGCTGTCATGTGCGGACGGCACCCCGCCGCAACAAACGCACGCCGCACCGACAAAACCCTTGCCAACCGGGTGCCGTCCACACATGACAGCACACCTCAAGCCGGCATGGCCGTTTCGGCGAGACGTGCCCAGAACGACACGCCGGCGGGGATGGCGTCGTCGTTGAAGTCGTAGGCCGGGTGGTGCACCGAGGCGGTATCGCCGTTGCCGAAGAACACGAACGCGCCCGGCCGGCTCTCGAGCATGTACGAGAAATCCTCCCCGCCCATGACCGGCGTGACGTTAGCGTTGACCATCTCCTGGCCCGACACTTCGGACGCCACCGACGCCGCGAACGCCGCCTGCCGCGCGTGATTCTTCGTCACCGGATAGCCGCGCGTATAGGTGGCCGTCGCCCGCGCGCCGAACAGTTGCGCGGTGCCCTCGGCGATTTCGACAATGCGTTTTTCCAACAGATCGCGCACTTTCGGCGTCAACGATCGTGCGGTTCCGGTCAACTCGGCGGTCTGCGGAATGACATTGCCGGCGGTTCCGGCGTGGAACATGCACAGCGACACCACCGCGCTTTCGAGCGGATTGACGTTGCGCGACGCGATCGATTGCATCGCCACCACGATGTGCGACCCGATCAACACCGGATCAACAGCCAGATGTGGTTTGGCTGCATGCCCGCCCTTCGCGTCGATAATGATCGACACTGTATCGGCGGCCGCCAACATCGGCCCCGGACACGTCGCGAAGGTGCCGATCGCCATGCCGGGCTGATTGTGCATGCCGTAAACTTCCTGCACGCCCCAGCGGTCCATCATGCCGTCGTCGACCATCGCCTTGCCGCCGGCGCCGCCTTCCTCGGCGGGCTGGAAGATCAGCACCACCGTGCCGTCGAAGTTGCGCGTCTCGCAGAGATACTTGGCGGCGCCGAGCAGCAGCGCGGTGTGACCATCGTGGCCGCAGGCGTGCATCCGGCCTTTGGTCTTGGAGGCGTAGGGCAGGCCGGTAATCTCATCCATCGGCAGCGCGTCCATGTCGGCGCGCATGCCGATCACTTTGCCG
>JANXYD010000454.1 GCA_025350265.1 Hyphomicrobiaceae bacterium
GTCACTTTTTTGGTTACGCCGACGTTGTAGTCCCAGCTGGCGGGCTTGGAGCCGGACGCATCGAGTGAGCCGTCCATCATCACGCTGGTGAAGCCGGCCTGGATGGCGGTCATGCAGGTGGCCGGTTCGTTGCCGTGATCGAGATGCACGCAGACGGGGATGTGCGGGTAAATCTCGGTGACCGCATCCATCATGTGTTTAAGCATGATGTCGTTGGCATAGCTGCGCGCGCCGCGGCTGGCCTGGATGATGACCGGCGCGTCGACCGCGTTGGCGGCCGCCATGATCGCCAGCGCCTGCTCCATGTTATTGATGTTGAACGCCGGTACGCCGTAGCTGTGCTCGGCGGCGTGATCGAGAAGTTGGCGAAGCGTGATGCGGGCCATGGGGGTCTCCGATGCGGCACGGGAAGTGGTGATTTAGTGTGTCGTTTAGCGCGAAATCGTCGTCGAGGCCAAGTTCGTTCCAACGATCCTTAACAAATGTGCAGGTACGGACGGCGTGGCGGCTCAATATCTTGGGCAGGGCACGTCATCGCGCAGGAACATGTGGAGAAAACGCGGGGCGGTCACGGCGCGGTCGCCGATGCCGTTATAAGATTGAAATGGGAATCTCTTTCAGCCGTTAACTGGAGTGTAGTTGTGACGATGCAAGGGCTTTCGCGCCTGTTTAACGCGCCGCGCCGGCAACGGCTGAGATCGGTGCCGGCTGGCGCGATAGAACTCGGTGCTATCCCGCCAGTGCTTCGGGCGGCCGACAGCGGCTTCGTGGGGGAGTGGGCCGTGGGTCTGTTTCCACTCTCGGGGCATTCGATAGCACTCGATGGCCGGTCGCCGTTCGAGGTCGATCCGGTACCTCTGAATTGGCGGCGTGAGCTGTTTGCTTTCACCTGGTTGCGCCACGTTCCGCCGACTGCCGACGCTGCAACGCTGCTGCGCGTGCAAGCCCTCGTCACGGACTGGCAAAGCGACCGCGGCCAGCACAAGCGTATCCGACACAGTCCGCTGGCTGAAGATGTCGGCGTCACGGCACGCCGGCTGCTGGCGTTGCTCGCGCATGCCGACCTACTGTTGTGTACGACGGATGCGGCTTTTTACGACACGGTGCTTGCCGCAATCGCAGCGGACGTGGCCTGGATCGACCGTCATTTGCGCACCATCTCGGGCGCCGGTGACCGTTTGCTGGCACTGGTTGCGTTGGCGCAGGCTGGCCTGTGCATCGAAGACGGCGATGGATTGCTGCGCGCGACCGAAGATGCCATGCAAAAAGAGTATCAGGCGCGAGCGGGTGCGCTGCGGCCCGACGCACAGATGACATCGCTGCTGCGCGATCCAGATATGGTCGCCGAACGCCTGCTCGACGTGGAGACGCTGCGCCGGCTTTATGGCATGCGATCGCGACCGGTTCCTGAGGTCGTGCTGGCGATCAAGACTTTGCTGGTCGAAACGCTCGCCGGCTTGATGCTGGGCAATCGGCGGCCCATGCGACTAGGCATGCCGCGCGAGAACACGGAGGCCGAATTGGTGCTAGCCAGCATCGTGCGCCATGTGGGATTGCCGGACGCTGGCTCACGGCACGATCAGAACGCTGGCTATGTGCGGATCGTCGATGGTGAGACGTGCATGGTGACCGACGTCGGCGCTCCGTTCGACTGGGCGGGGGCGCTGGAGATGGAATTGAGCAGCGGCTGTGCGGCGCTGCTCGTGCACGACGGTTGCGAGGCCGGCGGCGACGACAATCGACGGCGCGCCGTCATGCTCGATCTCGCAATTGGGGCTGCTTCCGCGTCAACGTCTGCCCGTATCGTCGCGAATGGTCCTACACTTGAGCCCACGCACAGTATCACTGTCGATCTCGCCGGCGCGGACAAGCCGGCATCGGGGATGCAGACGTTGGACGCGACGCATGCCGGCCAATCGCTGACCGGTTTTGTGCATCGGCGGCGATTGCAAGTGGCGGAGCATGGCTGTCGCGTCGATGGAAACGATGAGCTGCGGCCCTTGATTGGCGCAACGGAAGCAGTGAACCGCCGGTACGCCGTTCGATTTATGCTGCATCCGCGCGTCGATGTGACGCTTTTGGACGCTCATAGGGTCGATCTCAGATTGCCAAACGGGCACCGCTGGCAGTTCGAGGCGGTGGGCCGGGCAGTTTCGATCGAGGCGGCGGCTTATCGCGACGGGCTCCGAACATTTCCGACGATGCAGATCGTTGTTCCCGGCGATACCGCTTTAGACCGTAGCGTAAAGTGGCAATTGACGAGGGTCGACGGCGACCTGTAACGCACCGCAGTAGTTGAAGTCGTTGCACGGAGCCTGCCATGTCGGCCGACAGCAAAATCAAGCACGTCCATTCCGGGACGGGGGCCGACGAATCTGCGGCGCGGATCGGGCGCGCGCTGTTGTCGGTGTCGGATAAGACCGGACTGCTCGAACTGGCGCGCGCGCTGGTCGCGCAAGGCGTGCAGTTGCTGTCGACGGGTGGCACGGCTGCAGCGTTGAAGCAGGCGGATATCGCGGTCACCGATGTTTCCGAGCACACGGGCTTTCCCGAAATGATGGACGGGCGGCTGAAGACGCTGCATCCGCTGGTGCATGGCGGGCTGCTGGCTAAGCGTGGCAGTGCTGAGCATCAACGGGACGCGCTGGCGCATGGCATCGGCATGATCGATCTGCTGGTGGTCAATCTGTATCCGTTCGAGGCCACCGTCGCACGCGGTGCCGACTATGATACGACGGTCGAAAACATCGATATCGGCGGTCCCGCGATGATCCGGGGGGCGGCGAAAAATCATGCCGATGTAACGGTGGTCGTCGCACCTGAGGATTATGCGCGGCTGCTGGGCGAAATGGCTGCGCATGGGGGGGCGACGACGTCGGCGTTCCGGCGGGAACTGGCGCAGAAGGCCTATGCCCGCACTGCCGCCTACGATGGCGCGATTTCGAATTGGCTGGGTGCCGTCGTGGAGCACCCGAAGCTTGAACCTGCGGGTTTTCCGCGCACGATCTCGCTGCAATTCAAGAAGGCGCAGGATTTGCGCTATGGTGAAAACCCCCACCAGTCGGCGGCATTCTATATCGAGGAGGGGGCTGGTGAAGCGTGCCTTGCCACCAGCCGGCAACTGCAAGGCAAGGAACTGTCGTACAACAACATCGCTGATACCGATGCGGCGCTCGAATGCGTGAAAGCGTTCGGCGATGGGCCAGCCTGCGTTATCGTCAAGCACGCCAATCCGTGCGGCGTGGCTTTGGCGCCTGATCTGCTTGCGGCTTACGAGCGCGCCTTCGCCACCGACCCGGAATCCTCTTTCGGCGGCATCATCGCCTGCAACCGCAGCTTGGACGCGGTCACCGCGCGCGCCATCGTCGAACGGCAGTTCGTGGAGGTGATCATCGCGCCGGAGGTAGAGGCGGGCGTGGAGGCGATCATCGCCGCGAAGAAGAATGTGCGGTTGCTGGTGTGCGGCGCGCTGCCGATCAGTCCGCGCCCGCGTTACGATTTCAAGCGCGTGACCGGCGGCTTGCTGGTGCAGGATGCCGATCTGGCTGTTTATCAGGATTTGAGGGTGGTCACCAAGCGCCAGCCCACCGCCGCCGAAATGGCCGATCTGGTGTTTGCCTGGAAGGTCGCGAAGTACGTCAAATCGAATGCCATCGTCTATGCCAGGGATGGCGCGACCATCGGCATCGGGGCGGGCCAGATGAGCCGGGTGAATTCATCGCGCATCGCGGTTATCAAGGCTGAAATGGCGGGGCTGCCGGTGGCCGGCTCGGTAGTGGCGTCGGATGCGTTCTTCCCGTTCGCCGACGGACTGCTGTCGGCGGCGGAAGCCGGGGCCACCGCCGTCATCCAGCCGGGCGGCTCCATGCGCGACGACGAAGTGATCAAGGCCGCCGACGCCAAGGGCCTCGCCATGGTGTTCACGGGCATGCGGCATTTCAAACATTGAGCGACAAGAGAAGTACGATCGTGCTGCGTCCGCTGACTGAGGGCGACCGCTTCCGGGTGCGGCGGTGGCTGGCGGAGCCGCATGTGGTGCAATGGTGGGGATCGAGGGCTGCGGCGGATGCGGCTGTGGCGATGGCCGCCCATTCACCCACCGCGCTGGTGCGCATCATCGAGCGCGAGGGGGACGCGATCGGTTACACGCACGCGCTGGATCTGGTGGACCGGCGGCTGCCTGCGGGCACTTGGCACGCGGATGTGTTCATCGGGGCGGCACTGTTGCGCGGGCAAGGCATCGGTGCCGACGCACTGGCGGGCTTGCGCAACGAGCTGTTCGCCACGACGCTGGCTGCGGGGCTGGCGGTGTGGGTGTCGATACGCAACGAGCGCGCGGTCCGCGCCATCGAACGCGCCGGGTTCAAGTGGCACGCGGTGGTGCCCGACGCGATGCTGGGACCGTGCTGGTTGCTGGTGGCTGGGCGTGGGTAGATTTGGTCGTTGATGCCATCAAAGAACCTTTCGCGAACATTGTTGCCGATTTCCCCTCGCCTCGGCTGCGTATTCGTGTATAAGGCGGCCACGATGGTGCGGTTTTGCACCAGCCAGAGACCTTGCTGGACGACATCCCGGCAGCGGCCTTGCCAACGTTGGTCACCGCTCGCGCTTTGCGCCGATCGCTGATTGGACGACATACACCCCAACTCGAAGGAGTCCCCGATGTCGATGACTGCCGAAAAGAAACGCGAGATCGTCAAGGAATTTTCCAGCAAGCCCAACGATACGGGTTCGCCGGAAGTGCAGATCGCGCTGCTGACCGCGCGCATCAACAGCCTGACCGACCATTTCAAGCTGCACACCAAGGATAACCATTCGCGTCGTGGACTGCTGAAAATGGTCAGCCAACGCCGCAGCTTGCTTGATCATATGAAGAAAATGGATCTGGCACGGTACCAGAAAGTCATCGCGCGCCACGAACTGCGTCGCTGATGCAGGCAAACCCCGGGGTTTCTCCGGGGTTTTTCGATTGAAATTACAACGTCGCGCCGTAAGTGTTGCGACTTTATATGCAACCAACCAGTGTCGTCCCAGGCCTTGTGCCTGGGACACAGGCATCCGTAGCCTCCGAGGGTGAATGGCGGATGCAGATCCGCCGCGACATGCCCTCAGCGATTGCGCCAGCGGCCCACTGGGTCCGAGGCACAAGGCCTAGGATGACAATCGTGAGTGGGGCGATGTTCGAATGCTCCCGAGTCACCTGTCGTCAAAAAATGTCCGTCCGTCCGTAAGATACGAAGAGAAAGATAACTGAAATGTTTAAAATCCACCGCGTGGAACTCGATTGGGCCGGCCGCAAGCTGACGCTCGAAACCGGTCACATGGCCCGTCAAGCCGACGCCGCAGTGCTCGCTCAGTATGGCGAAACCAGCGTGCTCGCCACCGTCGTCGGTGCCAAGAGCGCCAAGCCCGGCATCGATTTCTTCCCGCTCACTGTCAACTATCAAGAAAAAACCTACGCGGCCGGCAAAATCCCCGGCGGCTATTTCAAGCGCGAGGGACGTCCGACCGAGAAGGAGACGCTGACCTCGCGGTTGATCGACCGTCCGATACGGCCGCTGTTCGTCGAAGGCTTCAAGCACGAAGTGCAGGTCGTCATCACGGTGCTCAGCCACGATCTCGAAAATGATCCTGATATCCTCGGCATGGTCGCTGCATCGGCGGCGCTGACGTTGTCGGGACTGCCGTTCCTCGGGCCGATCGGCGGCGCGCGCGTCGGGCTGATTAACGGCGAGTTCGTGCTCAATCCGATGGTCGACGAGATGCCCAAGAGCGATCTCGACCTGGTCATCGCGGGCACCGCCGACGCCGTCATGATGGTTGAATCGGAAGCCAAGGAACTGAGCGAAAAGCAAATGCTCGACGCGGTCATGTTTGGCCATCGCGGCTTCCAGCCGGTGATCGACGCGATCATCCGCCTCGCCGAAAAAGCCGCCAAGGACCAGTGGGACTTCACGCCACCGGACCTCAGCGCTGAAAAAGCGCAAATGGGCACCCTGATCACCGAAGACCTGCGCAAGGCGTTCCAGACACCGGATAAGCAGCAGCGTCAGGACCTCGTTTCAGCCGCCAAGAAAAAGGCGATGGCCTCGATGGCACCGGAAGGCACCGAGCCGGCTGTTATCGCCAAGCTCGGCAGCGCGTTCAAGCAACTTGAGCAAGACGTCGTGCGCGGCGATATCATCCGCACCTCCAAGCGCATCGATGGCCGCGATTTGAAGACCGTGCGGCAGATCAGTTCGAACGTGCACGTGCTGCCGCGCACGCATGGTTCGGCGCTGTTCACGCGCGGTGAGACGCAGGCGTTGGTCGTTGCCACGCTCGGTACCGGCGACGACGAGCAGTATATCGACAGCCTGGAAGGCACCAAGAAAGAGCGCTTCCTGCTGCACTACAACTTCCCTCCATACTCGGTCGGCGAAACCGGTCGCATGGGCTCGCCCGGGCGTCGTGAAATCGGTCACGGCAAGCTCGCCTATCGCGCCGTGCGTCCGCTGCTGCCGTCGAACGACGAGTTTCCCTATGTGATCCGCATCGTGTCTGAAATCACGGAGTCGAACGGTTCGTCGTCGATGGCGACGGTGTGCGGTTCGTCGCTGGCGCTGATGGATGCCGGCGTGCCGCTGAAGCGTCCGGTGGCTGGCATCGCCATGGGGCTGATCAAGGAAGGCAACAGCTTTGCCGTGCTGTCGGATATTCTCGGCGACGAGGATCATCTGGGCGACATGGACTTCAAGGTGGCGGGCACTGAAAAGGGCATCACCGCGCTGCAGATGGACATCAAGATCACCGGCATCACCGAGGAGATCATGAAAGTGGCGCTGGAGCAGGCGCACGGCGGCCGCATGCACATTCTGGGTGAGATGGCGAAGTCGATGACCGGCGCACGCGCCGAGTTGGGCGAACATGCGCCGCGCATCGAGACGATCAAGATCCCGGTCGACAAGATCCGGGAAGTGATCGGTTCCGGCGGTTCGGTGATCCGTTCGATCGTCGAGGAGTCGGGTGCCAAGATCGACATCGAGGATGACGGTACCGTGAAGGTCGCCGGCTCCAAGAAAGAACAGATCGACGCGGCCATGAACCGTATCAAAGCCATCACGATGGAGCCGGAAGTGGGCACCATCTACAAGGGCAAGGTCGTCAAGCTGATGGAGTTTGGCGCGTTCGTGAACTTCTTCGGCTCAAAGGATGGCCTCGTCCACGTGTCGCAGTTGAGCTCCACGATGCGGCCGAACCATCCTAACGAAGTAGTCAAGGAAGGTCAGGAAGTTTACGTCAAGCTGCTGGGCTTCGACGATCGTGGTAAAACGCGCCTGTCGATGAAGATCATCGATCAGGTCACCGGGCTCGAGTTGCCGCGCGCCGAGGGCGAACCGGATCCGATGGCCGAACAGTCCAGCCGCCCGCCGCGCCGTGAAGGTGGTGGTGGCCGCGGCGGCGACCGTCCGCGCCGCAAGTTCGACTGAGTTGTGATCTGACGAAGCCGGCGACCGATGAAAAGGTGGCCGGCTTCATTATTTTCAGGTCGCGGGCAGTCTGGGAAAAACCCGAACTTTGATCGTTGCCCCAAGTTCCATGAACCACCTTTTCGTCTACGGCTCGCTGCTTTCCAGTATCCCAAATGCGATGGGGCGCAGGCTGCGCGCCGAAGCGGTGTTTCTCTGGCCTGGAAGGGCTGCTGGGCGGCTTTATCGAGTAAGCTGGTACCCGGGTGCCACAAAAACAGAGAACCCGCCAGAAGTCATCCAGGGCGAGCTGTATCGATTAACCAGCCCTGTTAACACTCTGGCGTGGCTCGATGAATACGAAGGCATCCTGCCCGGCCAAAACGGCACCGCCGCAAACGATGACTATGTTCGCGTGACCAAATCAATATTGCGGTCGGACGGCACCAGCGTGATGGCGTGGATTTACTACTATCAACGCCCGCTACCGCCGTCGGCTTGGATTCCCGACGGCATCTGGCGCGGCTGAGGCTCAGGCCGCCGCCCGCGCCATATAGCGCCGCCGCATGCCCTTCAGCACGAAAAGAGCCAGCAGGCCGGTGAGGATATCCATCCCAATCACCAATCCGAACACGTTGAGCCAGCTGCCCGTCTTCTCGAAGATCATGGCGGCGACCGGCGCGCCGAGGATCGAGCCGATGCCCTGGGCCATGTAGAGAAAGCCGTAATTTGTCGTCGCGTGTTGAGTACCGAAGGTGTCGGTCAGCGTCGACGGGAACAGCGAAAAGATTTCGCCCCAGCCAAAGAACACCAATCCCGACAGCACCACCAGCATGAATGGATCGGTGCGGTACTGCAGCATCAGCCAGATCGCGCAACCTTCGAGGATGAACGCCAGGCCCATGGTGTTCTCGCGCCCGATGCTATCGGACACCCAGCCGAAGAACGGCCGTGTCAGGCCGTTGGTCACCCGGTCGAAGGTGAGGGCTGCGGGAATGGCCGCCAGCGTGAAGCCGGCGATCGTGACCATGGTTTTGGCGTCGATGCCGAAGGTCTTGGCGAAACTGGTGAATTGCGTCAGCACCATCAGGCCGCCCGTCGACATCATGGTGAACATTACGAACATCAGCCAGAACACCGGCGTCTTCAGCATTTCGCCTGGCGTAGCATCGCGGCTGGTCGCCATTTGGGTGAGGGCCGCTGCCGGCATCACCTCACTGGAACGGGGGGCGCGCAGAAA
>JANXYD010000463.1 GCA_025350265.1 Hyphomicrobiaceae bacterium
GAAAAATGGCATCGGTCGACGACACGATGACCGGCTAAAGCGCCTGCAAGCGGCGACGACTTAAGCGGGTGCAAACCCCGACGCCAACCCGGTGCAAGTCCGGAACCCCCGGCGGTGAAATTCCGTCGACGGCGCCGTCCGAGCTCCGTTCACCAGCGTCGCTGTGGGATTTTTTTGGTTCGGGCGGGCGCGTTAACCATTTTGCTCCGCCGATGCCCCGTTCGGATCGTGTTGGTGGCAACGCAAAAACTTGTAGGGCGTAATAGCCCCACTGCGGGGCGAATTACGACGGAATGTGCTGACATCGGCAATACCGCAGCATACCTCTGGTGCAATACGGCTGAAACGCTTATTGCACCCTACAAGTGATCGCTGCTTCGCCGGGCATCTTTGCAGAAGCCGGATCAATCACGCCACCGGGTTGGGCGCGGCAGCCTGTTCGGCTTGCTGGCGGCGTTGCATATAGAGGTTGGCGAAGTCGATCGGGTCTAGCAGGAGGGGCGGGAAGCCGCCTTCGCGCGTGATGTCGGCGACCAGCCGCCGCACGAAAGGGAACGTCAGCGCCGGACAGTTGATCAGCAAAAACGGCTCCAACGACTGCTCCGGCACATGCTCCAGATGCAGCAGCGCGCCGTATTCGATCTCGAGTTCATACAACACCCCAGCCTTCGCCGAGCAGTGCGCCTTCAAATCGATCACGCTTTCAAAGACGTTCGGCCCAACGTTTTGCGCGTTGACGTTGACTTCGATGCGGATGGTCGGCTGCTCGTTCTGTTCGATTTGCACGCGACCCATGCTGGGGTTCTCGAATGACAGATCCTTGATGAACTGGCCGACGACGCGCACCTGCGCCTGCTGATTGGCCGGACCTTCCGTCGTGGTGGGCGTGACGCCATTTTGAAGGGCCATGGTCGAACTCCGTCGCGTCAGCTGTCGTGCTGCTGGTTGTTGGGTTGGGCCATGCGCTAACATGCGCCGCCGAGGTCGGCAATGTCGGTCGATGATTTATCCGGCTGTGCACTACCGCACGATCAGCCCTGCACTGCAGCATCATGGACAACCCGGCCGACTGAGGTATGAGTTTGAGACAGATATTCGGCCCACATGCAGGTGTTGCGCGGATGCGCGCGCAACGGCTCCTGACTACATGCGGCCTGTTCCGAAGGGTTAGTGATGCACGCGAAAGTCGAAGGCCAGATCAAATATCTTTTCGACACGCCGCCCGAACCCGGTAGCGTGCGCCCACTGCTGCCTGGCCTCGACTGGGTGCGCGTGCCGCTGCCGTTCGTGCTCGATCATGTCAATTGCTGGCTGCTCGACGACGCGGGGCCTGACGCATCCGTGACCGTCATCGATACCGGAGCCGATAAGCCGGAAACCCGTGCGCTGTGGGAGACTATCTTCAACGACACGCTGAAAGGCCGGCCGATCAGCCGTTTGATATGCACACATGGGCACCCCGATCACGTCGGCTTGGCCGGTTGGATGGTCGAGAAGCTGTCAGTCGAACTGCACATGACGCTGACCGAATGGCTGGCCCCGCAAGTCTGGCGCGAAAAGGGGCTGAAGCCCATGACGGCGGCGACAAAGCAATTTTTTGCCAGCCACGGTTTGCCGGAAATGGCCATTGCGAAAATGGATCAGGCGCGCGAGCAGGCCCCATTCCAAAGCTACCCGCTGCCCTCGAGCTTCGTGCGCATGCGCGACGGCGACACCCGAAGCTTCGGCGGGCGCAGCTGGAAAGTGCTCGTCAATGGCGGCCACGCCGACGAACATGCATCGTTTTATTGCAAAACGGATGGTATTTTGATCGCCGGGGATCAGATCTTATCCCGCATCTCGCCGGTGGTCGGAGTGTTCCCGAGCCAGCCGCAGGCCGAGCCGTTGTCCGACTACCTGAAGTCGCTGCATCGCCTGCGCAAGCTTCCCGCCGAAACGATCGTACTGCCGTCGCATGGGCTGCCGTTCCGTGGCCTGCACACGCGCATCGACCAGCTCATCCAACATCACGTCGGCCGGCTGGGTGCGCTCAGTGACTTGATGATCAAGCCCGCCAGCGGCATCGAACTTGCGTACGGACTGTTTCCGAAAGCGATGGCCGCAAAAGGCCAAACCGTGATGGCGCTCGCCGAAACGTTGGCCCACGCGCATCATCTCGTGCACGCCAAGAGCGCGACCCGCTACGTCGCGGCTAACGGCCGCATCACCTTCGGGCGGCGCTGACCGAGGCCGGGCGCGAAAGCACTCTGATCACATGTCGTGGTGTTTCAGCCGCGATCCTTTGAGAGCTTGTCGAGCATGACTTGCATCGCCGACAGCTGCGCACGCATCTCTGACAACTGATCCGACGACGCGGGTGGTGCCAGAGCCGCTTGGGGCGCCGGCTTTACGACCGATAAGTGCGACGGCCCCGGCTCGCCGGACTGCAACGACACCGCACCGGCAGTGACTGCTGCCTGCCCGCCACCTACCGCGCTCGCCGCACCGGGGACTGCGCCCGCATCCCCCTTCGGTCCGGCCCCGTTGGCGAACGGCGAAAACATCTTCATGCCCTGCTCGAACATCGCCAGATTCTTACGGGCCTGCTCGTGATAGGCCTCAAGCGCGCTTTGCGGATTGAATGCATTGGTGAATTGCTCGCGCACGCGGCCCTGTTCGCGCGTCAGCGTATCGAGCGAGACCTGCAAATAACTCGGCACCATCTTGCCCACGCTATCCCCATAGAAGCGGATGAGTTGGCGCAGGAACGGTATCGGCAGCATCGTTTGCCCCGTCGTATTGCGCGCCTCCTGCTCGACGATGATCTGTGTCAGGACGGAATGGGTCAGATCGTCGCCGCTTTTAGCGTCGAATACGACAAAATCGCGCTCGGCCTTGACCATCGCGGCCAAGTCGTCGAGCGTCACATACGTACTGGTTTCGGTGTTATAGAGCCGTCGATTGGCGTACTTTTTGACGACGACCGGCTCTTTTTTGTCGTTCGCTTTCAAAGCGGGCTTTTCGTTTGACTTATCGAGCATGACGCATAACCCTTGAACTCGAGACCCAGTGAGGACGCCGCCTCGATGATGCCAGCACTTGCACGGGCCGGATCGCGCGACTAAGTGACGTTTTTCTTATCATATTTGTGACGCGCCGCACCAGAAAGTTTTGCAAAGCATCATTGATCGCGTAATCTCATGCTCGGACGAAAAATGCTCCAAACGACTCGGTGCCGATCACACGAATGCTTGAAGTGGACCGCAGTGAGATCAGGGCTGACATCGCAGTTGCCGACGCTTACCTTAAACTCATGTGGGAACGGAGACGTTGCGTGTCAAAAGGATAAGCCGTTTTGGGAGGGCAAAACTTATGTTTGCAAACCCAGTGTCATCGCCTGCATTATCAGACTTGAAAATTGATGATGTAGGCACGCAAACCGCGTCCGCATCACCCACCATGGCTTGCCGGCACGCGGCAAGTTGACAGCTACGCCGCATCATTTCCACTCCCGACAAAGGATCTGCACCATGTCCACCGATGCCACCACCGTCGTCATCGCCTCCGCCGCTCGCACGCCGGTCGGCTCGTTCAATGGGGCGCTGGCGTCGATGCCGGCGCACGATCTCGGCAAGATCGCCATAACCGCCGCTCTTGCGCGCGCCAAGGTCGCCGCCAGCGACGTTTCCGAAGTCATCATGGGACAGGTGCTCGCCGCCGGTGCCGGCCAGAACCCGGCCCGCCAAGCCTCGATCAACGCCGGTATACCCGTGGAAGCGCCGGCCTGGGGCATGAACCAGCTGTGCGGCTCCGGTCTCCGTGCGGTGGCGTTGGGGGCGCAGCAGGTGCTCGATGGTGCCCGGATCGTGGTCGCCGGCGGCCAGGAAAGCATGAGCCAAGCGCAACACTGCGCACACCTGCGCGACGGCACCAAGATGGGCGACCTCAAGTTCGTCGACACGATGTTGAAGGACGGGCTGATGGATGCTTTCCACGGCTACCACATGGGGACCACGGCCGAAAACGTCGCCAAGCAGTTCCAGATCACCCGTGAAGATCAGGACAGGCTCGCCGTCGGTTCGCAGAACAAGGCCGAAGCCGCCAGGAAAGCCGGCAAGTTCAAGGACGAAATCGCTCCCGTCACAGTCAAGACCCGCAAGGGCGACGTCATCGTTTCCGACGATGAATACATCAAGGACGGGGTTACCATGGAAGGCATCGGCAAGCTCAAGCCGGCGTTCGACAAGGCCGGCACGGTCACTGCGGCCAACGCCTCAGGCATCAACGACGGTGCCGCCGCGCTGGTTTTGATGACGCTCGCGGAAGCCAAGAAACGCGGCATCACCCCGCTGGCAAAGATCGTCTCGTGGGCCAGCACCGGCGTTGATCCGGCGATCATGGGAACCGGACCCATCCCGGCGTCGAAAATGGCGCTCGAGAAGGCGGGGTGGACCGTCAAAGACCTTGATCTCATCGAGGCCAACGAGGCTTTTGCCGCCCAAGCCTGCGCCGTCAACAAGGGGCTTGGCCTCGACCCGAGCAAGGTCAACGTCAACGGCGGCGCCATCGCCATCGGTCATCCAATCGGCGCGTCGGGCGCCCGCGTCCTCACCACGTTGCTCTACGAGATGCAGCGCCGCGACGCCAAGAAGGGTCTGGCAACCCTGTGCATCGGCGGCGGCATGGGTATCGCCATGTGCGTCGAACGGCTGAAGTAACATTGGTGACGACGGCCGAGGTCACGACCTTGTCGAAGCCCGCGCCAGCATTGGCGCGGGCGACGATGGCAGGTTTCGGCGCGGTCGCACTGTGGGCCTGGCTGGCCGCCTTGACGGTGCTGTCCGGCACCATCCCACCGTTCCAATTGACGGCGATGGCGTTCACCGGCGGAACCGCCGTCGGTTTGGTTTATGCATGGTGGAGCGGCCGATCGTTGGCCGTGCTGCGCCACGTTCCCTTGCGGGCGTGGGCGCTCGGCCTTTATGGTTTGCTCGGCTATCACGTTTGCTATTTCATGGCGCTTCGGCTCGCCCCGCCGCTCGAAGCCTCGCTGATCAACTATCTCTGGCCGCTGTTGATCGTGGTTCTCGCGGGTTTGCTGCCCGCCCGCGCGGGCGGCAGGCCGCTGCGTGGACGCCATATCGCTGGCGCCATGCTTGGTTTCGCCGGCACCGCGCTGGTTCTGCTCAGTGGCCACGCGCGGCCGGACTTCGGCGGGGCCATGACCGGCTATCTGTTTGCGATCGCCGCCGGCATCATCTGGTCGAGTTATTCGGTCGCTTCGCGGCTGTTGCGCGACGTGCCCACTGTATCCGTCATCGGCAGTTGCGCAGGCACCGCCGTCGGGGCCGCCATCATGCACGTTTGGCTGGAAAGCTGGGTCTGGCCGGTGCATGCCGGTCAATGGCTGGCGATCATCGCCCTCGGACTTGGCCCACTCGGCATCGCATTCTACCTGTGGGACGCCGGCATGAAGCACGGCGACATGCTCCGGCTCGGCCTCGCGTCGTACGCCACGCCGCTGTTGTCGACGCTGGTATTGGCGACCATGGGACTTGGCGAACTCTCGCCCATTCTCGTCGCCGCCGCCCTGCTGGTGACGGCCGGTGCCATCATCGCCGGTCGCCCGTGACGCGCCCGAAATCAATCGCGGCCGCTTGAAGCACTCAAGGCTTGCCGCCTTAATTTCCGCATGTGCATGTCCGCGCGTGCGCCGATTGGAGCTCGCGCGGCAGCGTCAGTACGCTCGCGCCGAACTTCCGGTAGCGATCGGCATAAATTTCCGTATACGCTGCCGCTTCGATTATCCGCACCGCACGCCCCACGGCCAGCACCTTTTCTGCGCGCGGCGCATTCTCGGTTTTGCCTGCCTCCACCTGCGCCACGATCAACATCGTCTTGGCCCGCCGCAAGGCAGAGATACCGGTCTTTTCATCGAGGATCGCAGCCACATCGGCGACCGGCAGAACCGCGCGGACCGCTTCCCCCGTCATCGCGACCAGCGACAGCTTGGCGATGTCGCCGAGGTCCGGCGGCAGCGCTATTGCTTCGGGGGCCGCGGCTGGAACTGCTGCGGTGTCGGAGGGCATCGTCAGCACCGCCACCACGCGCGCCGCCGCAAGCGAGCGCGCACGTTTAACAAGCTCCCCAACGTCGTCCTGCCGCTTCTGCAGCGGCTTCAGCGCGTTGCCATAGAACTCTACGATCTCCCGCGCGCCCGAGCACAACGCCGCATGCGGTGGCTGGCTGATATACAGTCTGAGATCGCTGGTCGCCCGCTGCGACAACCAGCTATAGCGGCCGTTGTTGCCGACATCGGGCACCGCGCCCCGGCCCGTGACGAGATCGGCCACCGCCTTCAAAACGCGCAGTTCGTCGCTGGACGGCGGCGGCGAGATATCCAACTCCGTCGGCAATTCCGGTTCGGCAGGGACACCAGGCTCGACGAATTTCGTGCAGCGCAATCGCCCGGCGATCTTGATTTTTTCCGCGCAGACACGCTCCGCCTCGATCGGGCGAGATGGGCGCACCGACTTGCCGAACAGTGCCCGCGCGTAGATCCACTGCCCCGGCAGCGCCGGATCGGCCGCCCGCAACGCCGCTACCGCGCCCGTAAGGTCTTCACCCCTGGCGACGCGAATGTCGTTCAATGCTGCATGATAGGCAGCACTGCAGGACGCGCCGATGGTCTCAGCCCGCGCCGGCACGTGCAAGGTTCCGACGCCAGACAGTATCAAGCCGAAGCAAACGGATACGCGCCGCAATCTCATGCTGTTTTTCACGTGGATCTGTTCCGATACTTGATGCGCAGCGGTGAACACTTCATCTCCGCGCGCCACGTTCAAGTAATGCTACAGCATCGGCCGCACAATCGATATTCGTCGGCGGCTTCGGTAACGATCCCTTGAAACGCAAACTGCCGGCCCAATGCCGGACCGGCAGTTCTCCCCCGCTGAAAGCGGCAGCAACGATATCGGCCCCTCGTCTTGCTGCCGCCTGGCTCGGAATTGTCGTCCGCCAATTTTCAAAGATGCAGCAGATCGACAACGAGTTCGGACGGCGGTTATGACGGCGACGCACGCGGTGTGCAAGTCGCACATGGTCGATTTCCGTGGCCTGTGGACATCGTGGTTTTTACACCTCGCAGGCACATGCGATTGCGGCGCGCACTGTCGAAAGCGCACGCCGCCAGTTGGCGTTGGGAGACAGCGCTATCGCGCGCAACTCATGCGGACGAATGCGCTTTGACGTCGCTCGCGCATGACGTGTGCCGCTTGGCCGGCGTGCCACTGAAGACACAGCGCAAGCGTCCACGTCGATGAAAAAACGCGTTCGTCTTAGAACAGTCCCTCGATCTGCCCTGCCGTATTGAAGCGGATGTGCTCCGACGACGGCACCTTCGGCAGGCCCGGCATCGTCATGATCTCACCGCAGATCGCGACGATGAAGCCCGCGCCCGCGCTGAGACGCACCTCGCGCACCGGCAACGTGAAGCCGGTTGGCGCGCCACGCGCATTCGGATCGGTGGTGAACGAATATTGCGTCTTGGCGATGCAGATCGGGAGGTGGCCGTACCCCATGTCTTCCCAGGTCTTGAGCTGATCGCGCACGCTCTTGTCCGCCGTCACATCGCCGGCACGATAGATCTTCTTGGCGATCGTCTCGATCTTCAGGAACAGGCCCATGTCGTCGGGATAGATCGGGGCGTAGTTCGCGACGTTGCTGTCGGCGATTTCGGCGACGCGCTTGGCCATTTCCGCGATGCCCTTCGAGCCTTCCGCCCAATGCTTGCACAAGAACGCCTCCGAGCCCTGCGTCTTGACGTACTCGATCACGGCTTGGATTTCGGCATCGGTATCGGAAATGAAGTGGTTGATGCCCACCACCGCCGGCACGCCGAAACTTTTCACGTTCTCGATGTGGCGGCCGAGATTGGCGCAGCCCTTCTTCACGGCCTCGACGTTTTCCTTGCCGAGGTCTTCCTTCTTCACGCCGCCGTTCATTTTCAGCGCGCGCACGGTTGCCACGATGACGGCTGCTGACGGCTTCAAGCCGGCCTTGCGGCACTTGATGTCGAAGAACTTTTCGGCCCCGAGATCAGCACCGAAGCCAGCTTCAGTCACCACGTAATCGGCGAGCTTCAGTGCTGTCTGCGTCGCCACCACCGAGTTGCAGCCGTGCGCGATGTTGGCGAACGGGCCGCCGTGGATGAAGGCCGGATTGTTTTCCAACGTCTGCACCAGGTTCGGCAACATCGCCTGCGCCAACAGCACCGTCATCGCGCCGTCTGCCTTGATGTCACGTGCATAGACGGGTGTCTTGTCGCGCCGATACGCGACGATGATGTCACCCAGACGCTTTTCGAGATCCTTGAGATCCTTGGCGAGGCACAGGATCGCCATCACTTCGGACGCGACCGTGATGTCGAAGCCGGCTTCACGCGGAAAGCCGTTGGCGACACCGCCCAGCGAGCAGACGATTTCACGCAGCGCGCGGTCGTTCATGTCCATCACCCGGCGCCACACCACGCGGCGCGTGTCGATGTTGAGCGCGTTGCCCCAATAGATATGATTGTCGATCATCGCCGACAGCAGGTTGTGCGCGGCGGTGATGGCGTGGAAGTCGCCGGTGAAATGCAGGTTGATGTCTTCCATCGGCACGACTTGCGAATAACCACCGCCAGCGGCCCCTCCCTTGACGCCGAAGCACGGACCGAGTGACGGTTCGCGCAGGCAGATGGCGGCTTTCTTGCCGATGAAGTTGAGCCCGTCGCCGAGGCCCACTGTCGTCGTGGTCTTGCCTTCGCCGGCCGGCGTCGGATTGATCGCCGTCACCAGGATCAGTTTGCCGTCTTTACGATTTGCGAGCGAGGCAATGTAGTCGGCGGCGATCTTCGCCTTGTCGTGGCCGTAAGGCATCAAGTTCTGGTTTTCGATGCCAAGCTTTGCGCCGATTTCCTGGATCGGGCGTTTCTTGGCATCACGTGCGATTTCGATATCTGATCTGACAGCCATGGTGGTTTCCTGTTGTTTGCGCGCATCGAGCGAGCGGTTCGATAATGGATCGGCAATTGTCGTTGGGGCAGCGCCGCCGTGAAGTGCGCCGCGCCTAAAAGCACGCGCTAAACGTGCCAGCAGGGATGACGTCACGTTGATCAACCCATGGTTTTCGGGGCCGGCGCGTCGAAACTATCGCCAACCGCGAGGCCCACGGCGGTCGCAAATTCCGCTGCCGGAATTTTTTTGCCCTCAGGCGCTTTCACGCGCTTGACGAGAATTGCGCCGCCGTTGCCGGCAACGGTCATGCCGTCTGCCGAGATGGCGATCACAGAGCCAGCCGCACCATTGGCCGAGACGCGCACCGCATCGTAGATATCGAGCTTAATGCCTTTGATCATGCTCCACGCCCCAGGTGCCGGGTTGGCCGCGCGGATGGTGTTGTAGACGTCGGCGATAGGCTTTGACCAATCGAGTTCGGCCAGGTCTTTCTTATACCAGCTCTCATATGACCCGTTGGCGAGATCCTGTTTCACTTTCGGCGCGGTACCCGCCTTGACGAGGTCGAGGCCCTCTAGCATGGCGTCGACGCCGATCGGAAACAGCTTCTTGAAATACACATCGCCGAGTGTTTCATCCGGCCCGATATCGACAATTTTCTGCAGCAGCACCGGACCTTCGTCCAAGCCTTCGTCGGGCCAGAAGATGGTCAGTCCGGTCTTGGTCTTGCCCATCGCGATCGGCCAGTTGATCGACGAGGGCCCGCGATGATCCGGCAGCAGCGAGGGATGATATTGGAACGTGCCGAACTTCGGCGCATCCAGCACCGGCTGCGGAATGAACAGCAGGACATAGGCCATCATGCAGACGTCGGCGTTGAACGATTGCATCAAAGCGAGCGCCTCCGGCGATTTCCAGCTTTTCGGCTGGTGCACGACGAGCCCCTTCTCGCGCGCGAAGATTTTCATCGGATCTTCGGGCTTACCCGTCTTGTCGGGCGCACAACACACCGCGACGACGTTTTCGCCGCGTGCCAGCAACTTCTCCAGCACGGCCTTACCAAAAGCATCCTGTCCATGAACGACGATGCGCATGTTTTTTCCCCTTTGAGTGTTCACACCTGCGCTCGACGCGTCAGGAAAAGATACCTTGATCGATTTCAGTAACAGCGATCGTCGCACCAACCGCCTTGAGCCGAACCTGATCGCAGCCTGTCGACATACTCGTGCCGAACCTCGCTGGCCTCTTCGCCCGCAAGGTATTCGTCATGCGAGATACGCGGCGGAGACTGTTGAGCAGTTGCCATGATGTCCTCCGGAGAAAGTGCGCGTACTAAGCCGGTTTCCTGCTCGGCGCTTCCGTCGCTCCGGATGCCTTGATCCCAGCCACTTCCGCCGAGGAGTAGCCGAGGACCTGCATTAGAATTTCATCGGTGTGTTCGCCCAACAACGGCGAACGCTTTACCTCGGTCGGGCTGTCGGACATCTTGATCGGGTTGCCGACCGATAGGTATTTGCCGCGTGCCGGATGATCCACTTCAACCACGGTGCCGCTCTTGCGCAGCGACTTGTCCTCGGCCAGTTCTTTCATCGACAAAATCGGTCCGCACGGAATGTCGAACTCGTTGAGGATATCCATCGCCTCGAACTTGGTCTTCGTCATCGTCCACTGTTCGATACGCGAAAAAATCTCATTCAGACGCGGCAACCGCGCCGGTGGCTTCGCGTAATTGGGATCGGTCTTCCACGTCGGCTCGCCGATGATGTCGCAGATCTTTTCCCACACCGGTGCCTGCGTGATGAAATAAATGTAGGCGTCTGGGTCTTTTTCCCAGCCCTTGCACTTCAGAATGCGGCCCGGCTGACCACCACCGGAATCGTTGCCCGCGCGCGGCACCGCCTCGCCGAATTCGATGCCTTCACCAAACTGGCTGTATTCCCTGAGCGGCCCGTGAGCCAACCGCTGCTGATCGCGCAACTTTACGCGGCACAGATTGAGCACGCCATCCTGCATCGCGCAGGTGACCATTTGTCCCTTGCCGGTGGCTGTTCGCTGAAACAGCGCCGTGACAATGCCGAGCGCCAAATGCAGCCCGGTGCCACTGTCGCCGATCTGAGCGCCGGTCACCAATGGCAGGCCATCACGGAAGCCGGTGGTCGATGCCGCGCCGCCGGTGCACTGCGCGACGTTTTCATAAACCTTGCAGTCCTCGTACGGCCCCGGGCCGAACCCCTTGATCGACGCCACGATCATGCGCGGATTGAGCGTCTGAATTTTTTCCCAGGTGAAGCCCATGCGATCGAGCACGCCCGGCCCGAAATTCTCCACCAGCACGTCGCAGTTCTTGATCAACCGTTCCAGCACGTCCTTGCCGGTCTTGTTCTTGGTATCGAGCGTGATCGAACGCTTGTTGTGGTTCAACATGGTGAAATAGAGCGCATCCGCATTCGGCACGTCCATCAATTGTCCGCGCGTGATATCACCCACCCCCGGCCGCTCCACCTTGATCACGTCCGCGCCAAACCAGGCGAGCAACTGCGTACACGTTGGGCCTGATTGCACATGCGTGAAGTCGAGAATGCGAATGCCTTTGAGTGCTTGCGTCATGTGGGCGCTTTCCTGTCGAATTTGTTTGCGTTTCTTAGGCTTCAGATTTTGATTTTGCCGTATTCGGCGACCAACGCCGCCATGCTCGATTGGGACGCCCCTTGAGAC
The DNA here is from genome assembly GCA_025350265.1 of Hyphomicrobiaceae bacterium. Classification (GTDB taxonomy): domain Bacteria; phylum Pseudomonadota; class Alphaproteobacteria; order Rhizobiales; family Hyphomicrobiaceae; genus JABFRJ01. Next base: position 11,691 of record JANXYD010000463.1, read on the forward strand.
AGGACTCCCGCGAGCACGCCGCGCCGATCCGCTTCAGGGCGATTTTGGCTGACTTTCCATTTGCCTTCGATTGCGGCGATTGGAATTTCGATGCCGACGATCGCCTTCAGCATCATCTCGATGAAATCCGCCGGGGCGTCGGAGACTTCCCAGGGGACCGCACGCTTATCTTCGTGAGTGCGGGTCAACACTTCGACATGCGCGCGGAGCCATGCGGGATCGTCGATGACGCGAGCGCTGCCGCGCGCTTGCACGATTGCGTAATTCCACGTCGGAACGACTTTCGCCGTCTCAGCCTTGGTCGCATACCAGGACGGCGTGACGTAGGCTTGCGGTCCCTGGAACACCACCAGACACTCGCTGCCGGAAGCCGTCAGTTCCAGCCACTGCGGATTGGCGCGCGCGACGTGCGCACGCAGCGTGCCCTTTGCCGACGCATCCGCATCGAGGACGAACGGGATGGCGTTCGCCAAAAGCCCCGTCGTACCCGCTGAAATCAGCAAGCCCAGCGGATGCGCGGCGATCAGTTGATGCTGAACGTCGAGACGGTCTTCACGATGCAGCTTCGGCTGGTACATCTCAACTCACATCCTTCAATGGCTCAGCTCGGCACCAAAACGAACCCGCCGATAGATTTGCGTCGCTGCCAGGCTTCCTGATATCCGCTTATGATCGTCCGTCGCGCCGCCCATGGCATGGACGACCCCGTCGCGGAATTCGTTTTTGTGCGCGCAGGCGTCGTCGACCGCGAGATATTGCGCCGCCGTCGTGCGTTTCAGTTCGCGTGCCTCTTGGGCCATGGCGGATGCTCCTGTGGTGACTGGCGCCGCTTAGGCCTTCTTCACCACGCTCTGCGGATTGAGATTGCCGATGCGGCCGCTTTCGGTGCCCGCCTTCTCGTCTATTACCGCATTGATCAACGTGGGCCTCCCGGAATCCATGGCCTCGTTGACCGCGCGCGACAACTCATCGGGCGTAGTGGCCTGAACGCCGACGCCGCCGAACGCTTCCATCATTTTGTCGTAGCGCGCATTCTTGACAAACACAGTTGTCGCCACGTCCGTGCCGCCCGTCGGGTTCACGTCGGTGCCGCGATAGATACCGTTGTTGTTGAACACCACCACGCAGACCGGCAAATTGTAGCGGCAGATGGTTTCCACCTCCATGCCGGAGAAACCGAACGCGCTGTCGCCTTCGACCGCCAGCACAGGTTTGCCGGTTTCGATCGCCGCCGCGATCGCGTAACCCATGCCGATCCCCATGACGCCCCAGGTGCCGACGTCGAGCCGTTTACGCGGCTGATACATATCGATGATGCTGCGCGCGAAATCGAGCGTGTTGGCTCCCTCGTTGACGAGGATGGCGTCCGGCCGCTGCTTGATGATCGTCTTCAGTGAGCCCAGAGCATTGTGAAAATTCATCGGCAGCGAATTGGAGAGCAATTGCGCCGACATTTTCGCGATGGCCTTTTCCTTGCGTTCGTTGATGCCGCCAATCCATGCGGACGGAGCCGCCGGCCAAGCCGATCCCATGCCGGCCAGCAATGCCGACACGCATGACCCGATGTCGCCCACGACCGGCGCGGCGATCGCTACGTTGCTGTCCATCTCGGTCGGCGCGATGTCGACCTGGATGAACTGCTGCGTGCCGCGCTCGCCCCAGGTCTTGCCCTTGCCGTGCGACAGCAGCCAATTCAACCGTGCGCCGATCAGCATCACCACATCGGCATCTTTCAACACCACCGAACGTGCCGCGCTCGCCGACTGCGGATGCGTGTCGGGCAACAGCCCCTTGGCCATGCTCATCGGCAGATACGGAATGCCGGTCTTTTCGACGAACGCGCGAATGTCGGCATCTGCTTGCGCGTAAGCTGCGCCCTTGCCGAGAATTATCAACGGCCGCTTGGCGTTCTTGAGCAGATCAAGCGCGCGCGCGACCGAGTCGGGTGCCGGTATCTGGCGTGGCGCCGCATCCACGACCTTGATGAGAGTCTTGCGCCCTGCCTCTGCGTCCATCGTCTGCCCGAACAACTTGGCCGGCAGATCGAGATACACGCCGCCTGGACGCCCCGAGACTGCTGCCCGGATGGCGCGTGCGATGCCGACGCCGATGTCCTCGGCGTGCAGCACGCGAAACGCCGCCTTGCAATGCGGCTTGGCAATCGCCAGCTGATCCATCTCCTCGTAGTCGCCCTGCTGCAGGTCGACGATCTCACGCTCGGAAGAACCGCTGATCAGGATCATCGGGAAACAGTTGGTCGTCGCGTTGGCGAGCGCCGTCAGCCCGTTCAGGAATCCGGGAGCCGACACCGTCAGGCAAATTCCCGGTTTCTGCGTCAGATAGCCGGCGATGGCTGCGGCATGCCCTGCGTGCTGTTCGTGGCGAAAAGAAATGACGCGCATGCCGGCGGCCTGCGCCAAGCGCCCAAAGTCGGTGATCGGGATGCCCGGCACGCCATAGATCGTGTTCAATCCGTTCAGTTGGAGCGCATCGATGATCAGGTGGAACCCGTCAGTCAGTGTCTGCGATTGCGTATCGGCCGACATGATTTTTCTCTCCCGTTAGACCGTGCTCAGGCCTGGTTACGTATTTTTTTGCGTCGAGGCGAAATTGCGGGTCTGGAGCTGGCACTGCGCTCCCGGCCGCTACTCGATATCGACGAATTTTTCGACATGCTCGCGCAGCCGCAACGTATGTTCACGCACGCAACGTTCGGCACGCTCCGTATCCCGCGCTTCCAAAGCCGCGACGATGTCATTGTGATCTATGATCGAGCGCTTCAGTCGGTCGTGCTCGCCAATCGTCCGCTGGCGGATTGCGCGCACATGAAAGAACAGCTCTTCCGCCATCTTCGAGATTAGCGGGCAACCGCCAAGACCGATGATGGTCTGATGAAACCTGATGTTGGCATCTGAGTATTCGCCCATGTTCGGCGCCACCGCATCGGCATCGAAGCCGTCGATGTGATCGCGCAGGCTGCGCAATTCCTCGTCGGTCGCTTCCACGGTCGCCAGGCGCGCTGCCATGCTTTCGAGCGCCGCCCACACGGTGATCATGTCCAGGATATCAGCCTTCGTCTTGCGCACGATGAAGATCCCGCGCCGCGCTACGATCTTGACCAACCCTTCGCTTTCGAGTTGGGCCAGCGCTTCCCGCAACGGCGTGCGCGAGACGCCGAAGCGTTCCGAAAGGTCGCGCTCATCGAGTTTCAGTTCGGCACCGGGATCATAGATGTTCAAATTCGTGATGGCGGCTTTCAACGCCTCGTAAGTTCGCGCCTTGAGGCTCAACCCTTCGTTGATCGCCACAATTTTGAGCTGAAGCCCGGACATCAGACACGCTTTCCAACTCGCGCCGGACTTTGGCGCACCCAACTCCTCCACGCCGGTCCTAAAGGTGAGACCGTCCGTGGTTTCTGGTATGCCATACAGCGAGAATGCGACGTTCTGTCAAGTCGGGCGACTGGAATCTTATCGCGAGTGCGCTATCGTGACTGCGAACGCCTGATCTCGCCTGGATGCAACCATGCTCAAAACACGAGTCATACCCTGCCTGGACGTCAAGGATGGTCGCGTCGTGAAGGGCGTCAACTTCGTCGATCTCGTCGATGCGGGCGATCCCGTTGCCGCCGCCGCCGCCTACGATGCCGCTGGCGCGGACGAACTCTGTTTCCTTGACATCACCGCAACCCATGAAAATCGCGGAATAATTTTCGACATCATCGAACGCACAGCGGCCCGCTGCTTCATGCCGCTGACCGTCGGCGGGGGCGTGCGCACCGTCGATGATATCCGCCAGCTACTGAAAGCCGGTGCCGATAAGGTTTCGATCAACTCCGCCGCCGTGACCCGGCCCGAGTTCGTGCGTGATGCCGCTGAGAAATTCGGCGCACAGTGCATCGTTGTCGCCATAGACGCAAAAAAAGTAGCGTCCTCCAACGCGTTGCCTCGCTGGGAAATTTTCACCCACGGCGGCCGCAATCGTACCGGCATCGACGCCGTCGCTTTCGCACGCACCGTCGTCGATTTGGGAGCAGGCGAGATTTTGCTGACTTCGATGGATCGGGACGGCACCAAGTCCGGCTTCGACCTCGACCTGACGCGGTCCATCGCGGACGCCGTCTCGGTTCCTGTCGTCGCGTCTGGTGGCGTCGGTACCCTTCAACATCTGGTGGAAGGGGTGAAGGTTGGGCACGCCAGCGCTGTCCTGGCGGCGTCCATTTTTCATTTTGGCACCTTCACAATCGGCCAGGCCAAAGCAAGCATGGCTGCCGCTGGTATCGCGATGCGCGAAACCAAACAACACTTGTCCTAACTGCCCAAATTGATCGGGCCGGCAGCGTGCGTCGACAAAAAAACTTGGAGTTTTTTGTCGGAAGCACTGGTCGGAAGGGCAGCCTCGAACGTTATGGATTTAGCCGTCAGGATGGCAGTAACGCCCGGGGTGGCGTGCCGACGGGTAAAAGTCGAGATATCAATGATATGTGGATTTGTGCGGAATGCTCTTTCAAATCTGGTCGTCATGCCCAATATGCTTATTGAGGTATTCGGGCAACGCAGTGGCATAATCATCTCTAGAACTTATGCCCGCCCCATTTTTATGGGATATACTTGAATTCGGATGGTGACTGAAGAGGCGGTGACAACATGATGCCGAAACAGGACAACATCTTCGACCTCTACGCGAAATCGTACGAGAGTTCGAAGCAAAGCAGGATGACGCTTCGCGAATATCTAGATGGCTGCAAGGCCGATTCATCGTTTTACGCCGGTCCTGCCGAACGCATGCTGGCGGCCATTGGCGAAGCCGAGCTGGTTGATACGGCCAAGGATCAACGTCTCAGCCGCATCTACATGAACAGAACAATCAAGGTCTATCCGAGCTTCAAGGATTTTTATGGCCTCGAAGAGACGATCGAACGGATCGTCGGCTATTTTCGTCACTCCGCGCAAGGCTTGGAAGAGCGGAAGCAAATCCTCTACCTGCTTGGCCCGGTCGGCGGCGGCAAATCGTCGCTGGCGGATCGTCTCAAGGAGTTGATGGAGCACCGCCCCATCTACGTGTTGGCTACTCAGGACGAAGTAAGCCCTGTTTTTGAAAGTCCGCTGGGTTTGTTCGACCCGGTTGCGATGGCTCCGATGCTCGAGGAGCGGTATGGCATTCCCCGCCGCATGCTGCCAGGCTTGATGAGTCCGTGGGCCGTCAAACGGCTCGATGAATTCGGCGGTGACATATCCAAATTTTCGGTTGTCAAGCTGCTGCCGTCGCGTCTGCGCCAAATCTGTATCGCGAAGACAGAGCCTGGCGATGAGAACAATCAGGATATCTCGGCGCTCGTCGGGAAAGTCGATATCCGTCGCTTGGAGCATTTCGGCCAGAACGACGCGGATGCCTATTCGTACTCGGGGGGCTTGAACCGCACCACTCAGGGCGTTCTCGAGTTCGTCGAGATGTTCAAGGCACCGCTCAAGATGCTGCATCCGCTGCTGACGGCGACGCAGGATCGCGCTTACGTCGGTACTGAAAACGTCGGGGCGATGCCGTATCAAGGCATCATCGTCGCCCATTCCAACGAGAGCGAGTGGCAAAGCTTCCGGTCGAACAAAAACAACGAGGCCTTTCTGGATCGCATCTGCGTGATCACGGTGCCGTATTGCTTGCGCGTCTCGGAGGAGAAAAAGATCTACGAGAAACTGCTCACGTCGAGCGATCTCAAGAATGCACCATGCGCTCCGGGCACGCTTGAAATGTTGGCCCGCTTTTCAGTGTTGTCGCGTCTGAGTGAGCATGAAAACTCGCAATTATTTTCCAAGATGCGGGTCTACGACGGCGAAAGCTTGAAGGACACGGACCCACACGCCAAAACCATTCAGGAATATCGTGATGCCGCTGGCGTCACTGAAGGCATGGACGGCGCATCAACGCGGTTCGCTTACAAGATCTTGTCGGCGACGTTCAATTTCGACAACACCGAGGTGGCCGCAGACCCCGTGCATCTGTTGTACGTGATCGAACAGGCGGTTCGCCGCGAGCAGATGCCGGAAGAGACCGAAAGCCGGTATTTGGAGTTCTTGAAAGAGGAGCTTGCACCGCGCTACGCCGAATTTATCGGCAACGAAGTGCAGAAGGCCTACCTGGAAAGCTATTCCGATTTCGGACAGAACCTCTTCGATCGCTATGTGTCCTACGCTGACTCCTGGATCGAAGATCATGACTTCAAGGATCCCGACACCGGCAATCTGATGAGCCGTCAGGTTCTCGAGCAGGAGCTGTCTAAAATCGAGAAGCCCGCAGGGATTGCAAATCCCAAGGACTTCCGGTTCGAAGTGGTGAAGTTTGCACTTCGCGCGCGGGCAAAGAATGGTGGCAAAAATCCTAGCTGGACGTCGTACGAAAAGATCCGCGATGTTATCGAACGGCGAATGTTCAGTCAGGTGGAAGACTTGCTGCCGATCATTTCTTTCGGCAAAAAAGCCGACAACGACACAGAAAAAAAACACGACGAGTTCGTCAATCGCATGGTCTCGCGCGGTTACACGCCGCGTCAAGTTCGGCGCTTGGTTGAATGGTACATGCGGGTAAAGAAAGCCGGATGATGACCCCTGCTCCTATCGCGGCTGGCGATGGGAGCAGGGCCGGGGTGAGGGCCACAGCGCACGGGATCTCGCCAAACTCACCGTCGTGCGCTTCTCTCTGCGCGCGTGCTTGCGGCGCGGACGAAACCGGATCCGTCAATGCAAATTGTTGATCGCCGCCTCAACCCAAAATCGAAAAGTCTCGGCAACCGACAACGCTTTCTTCGGCGAGCAAAAGCCGAGATCAGGGAAGCCGTAAAAGACGCCATCAAGAGCCGCAAAGTTTCCGAGATCGATGGCGGCGAGAAAGTTACAATCCGTTCCAAGAACCTCCGCGAGCCCTCATTCGGCCTCGGCCGCGGCATCGGAAATCGAGACTTTGTTCTTCCTGGCAACGAGCAATACAAGGTCGGTGATGCCATCCCCAAGCCGCCTAATGGTGGCGGCGGCGGAAAGGGCCGTGAGGGCAGCGCGGACGGTGAAGGCCAGGACGAGTTCAGTTTCGTGCTTAGTCGCGACGAATTTCTCGACCTGTTTTTCGACGATTTGAAGCTTCCCAACCTCGTCAAGGTCAAGCTTAAGGACTTAAAAGTTTCTAAGCCCGCCCGGGCCGGTTTCTCCGCCGACGGGTCGCCCGCACGGCTCAACCACGTCCGCACGATGCGCAACAGCCTTGGCCGTCGCATCGCCTTGCGGCGGCCGACAGAAGCCGAGATCAAGGCCCTCGAAGATGAACTTGCCGCTGCGGAAGGCAGAAGCCCGCTTGACGAGGCAGTTGTCGCAGAGCTGGCCCGGCAGCTCGAACACAAGCGCCGCATGCGCAAAACCATTGCTTTCATCGACCCGCTCGACCTCCGTTATAATCGGTTCGAGCGCGTGCCTAAGCCAACCACACAGGCCGTCATGTTCTGCCTGATGGACGCTTCGGCTTCGATGACCGAAAGCTTGAAGGATCTCGCCAAGCGGTTTTTCATGCTGCTGCATCTGTTTTTGACGCGGCACTACCGCGAGGTGCATATCGTTTTCATCCGGCACACGTCCACGGCAGCCACCGTCGACGAGGAAACATTCTTTCGCGGCACCGAAACCGGCGGCACCGTGATTTCATCGGCACTCGACGAGATGTTGCGCGTCGTCAAGCAATCCTACTCGCCCGCCGACTGGAACATCTACGCAGCCCAAGCCTCCGACGGCGATAACTTCCACGACGACATGCCGCGTTGCATGCAACTTTTGTCCAAAGAGATTCTGCCTGTTTGCCAGTACTTCGCTTACATCGAGACGGCGCACGGCGAGCGCTATTCCGACACTCTCGAAACTCAGGTTTGGTCCGGCTATTCCGAGCTGGAGGATACCGCGTCGGCTAATTTTGCCATGCGTCGCGTGACGTCACCTGAAGATATTTTTCCCGTTTTCCGCGACCTATTCTCCGCGAGTGGCATGGCCGCCGCTTGATGCATTTGCCGCCGATCACAAGGGTGCGCGCCTCATGACCTCAGCCACGACATCACCAGCGGATCTCGCCGGCGAAATGCGCCTGCCGCGCCGCTCAGCGCCGCTCAAGCCCCTATTCGACGGTGCCGAATGGGATTTTGCACTGATCAACCGCGTCTATGACGCCATGGGCGATATCGCACTTGGCGAAATGGGGCTCGACATCTACCCCAATCAAATTGAGGTCATCACCGCCGAGCAGATGTTGGATGCCTACTCCTCCATCGGCATGCCGCTGATGTATCGCCATTGGTCGTTCGGCAAGCGCTTCGCCTACGACGAGGCTGCCTATCGCAAGGGCCACCGCAGCCTGGCCTTCGAAATCGTGATCAACTCCAACCCCTGCATCAACTACATCATGGAAGAGAATTCCATGACCATGCAGGCCCTCGTCGTTGCGCATGCTGCGTACGGCCACAATCACTTCTTCAAGAACAACAATCAATTTCAGCAGCACACGCAAGCCGATCACATCATCGATTATTTATCGTTTGCCAAAACATTCGTTGCCGATTGCGAGGACCGGTTCGGCCAGGAAGCCGTCGAATTGACGCTCGACGCCGCGCACGCACTGATGAACCAAGGCGTCAGCCGCAACATGAAAATCCGCGCGCGCGACCCTGCCAAGCGTGAATTCCAGCGTGAAATGGCACGCCGCGATTACGAAGAGCAGACGTATGACGTGCTGAACCGCACGTTGCCGCAAATCAATCGCGGCGAGCCGATCTCGCCTGCAAGCGCCGCACAACTCGGCTCGTCGGCAGCCGAACAGCGCAAGCTTGGCCTGCCAGAGGAAAATCTGCTGTATTTCCTTGAGAAGAACGCGCCGAAATTAGCTGACTGGCAACGCGAGTTGCTGCGCATCGTCCGCAGCCTGTCGCAATATTTCTACCCGCAGCGGCAAACCAAACTCATGAATGAGGGCTGCGCGACCTTCGTGCATTACGAGATCATGAACCGCCTCTATGAGCGCGGACAGTTGACCGACGGTTCGATGCTGGAATTCCTGCACTCCCACTCGTCGGTCGTGTTCCAGCCGTCGTTCAACGATCGCCGGTATTCAGGCATGAACCCATACGCATTGGGTTTCGCGATGATGCGCGACATTCAACGCATCTGCATCGAACCGACCGACGAGGATCGCGCCTGGTTTCCAGCCTTCGCCGGCAACAACGATCCGTTCGGCACGCTCCGCGAAGCTTGGGCGAATTATCGCGACGAAAGTTTTGTGTTGCAGTACCTGTCGCCGAAAGTGATGCGCGACTTTCATCTGTTCGCGCTGCGCGACGAGGCCAAGGATCCAGCGGTCCGCATAACGGCCATCCACGACGAGCAAGGCTATCGCGATGTCCGCCGCCGCCTGTCGCGCTCTTATGATGTGGCTACGCAAGATCCCGATTTGCAGATTACCGACGCCGATCTTTCCGGCAGCCGGCGGCTGGTCGTCACTCACACCGTGCGCAACGGCATCGTTCTCGACAAAGGCGAATGCGAACGCACGTTACAACATCTGGCGCGGCTATGGGGCTATCGCGTGCGGTTGATCGAAGTCGACGGCGAGAGCGGCCGGGTGCTCAAGGAACACGAAGTATTGCCGATGCCATGAGGGCTGCTGCCGGCGATCAGCCTATAATTTGATGGGGCCTGATTGCGTCAGACCCCATCAAGAAGCCGCAAAATAGCCGATCAATATGCCTTCGTGATAAAATCGCGCACCACCTCTGTTGCAGTGCGGATACTGAAGTATGCATATCCCATGCGCCGAGGGCATCATCTAAAGAGATGAAGTTTCATCAGATTTTCTGCTGGTTCGTTCCGAGATCGCTATGATCCATTAACGACGTTTGGGACGGCCAACCGTAAAAGGGCTTGTGCTGCGTCGATCCGGCCATCATAGAGCGCGCGTCCGGTTATCGCTCCTTCGAGGCGCGCGCACGCAGGCGACGCCAAGGCGTCGATATCGGCCATCGATGCGAGCCCGCCTGATGCGATCACCGGGATCGACGTCGAGGCAGCCAGCCGTAGCGTCGATGGCAAGTTCAAGCCCGCCAGTACGCCGTCCCGGTCGATATCGGTAAAGATGATCGCAGCAACGCCGGCATCTTCGAAGCGCGCCGCAAGCTCAATAACCGTCAGTTCGCTGGTGGCAGCCCAGCCTTCGGTTGCGACCTTACCGCCCTTGGCGTCGATGCCGACGACGATGCGGCCGGGAAATAGCCGACACGCCCTGCGCACCAGTTCGGCGTCCTTGACTGCAACGGTTCCAAGAATGACGCGCCGGATACCCTTGGCCAGCCACATCTCGATCGTCGCCAGGTCGCGTATTCCGCCGCCGAGCTGGCACGGCATCTGGACCGCCGCCAGGATTTTCTCGACCGCCGGTGCGTTGACCGGTTTGCCCGCGAATGCACCGTTGAGATCGACGATATGGAGGTATTTGAACCCTTGGCGTTCGAACGTTGCGGCTTGCGCTGCCGGATCCAGGTTGAACACGGTTGCGTCGGCCATTTCGCCGAGCTTGAGCCGTACGCAAGCGCCATCTTTCAGGTCGATGGCCGGAAATAAGATCACGTTGGGTCTCGCTGAATGAGTTTTGCCGGGTTCACTATCAGCGTTCCCCGCACAGTTGCAACGAAAACGCATGCCCTCGCATTGCTGCATTCAAATGCGATAGTATTGCTCGCGTACAATGTCTTCATGCAGCGCAGAGGCAATCTCGTGACACGTAATGCGGCTGATGATCCTGCACCGGTGGTAACCAGGCCGCTCACGGAAAAAGACGCGATCGACATCTGGATCGCACGCTGGCTGCGCGTCCGCCAGAAAGACCTGCTCGTCCGTTATCGATGCGACAGCCGTCGCCTTTACGAAGTCTGGTGGGGCGAGCGATTTCCAGCAAGCCGCGACAAAGCCATGCAACAGTTTCGCGCCGTGCACCCCAATTTAGCCGACCGCACCGTCTTTGGTTATCGACGCATTCCCCGCAACAGCCTGAACCAACACCAAGCAGACCTGTTTGAATGATTTTGAGAACAATTATCGAACATCTCTTGACCTGGGCAAATTTTGCTGCCATGTTCTCTTTACGTTCAGTGCAAATGTGCTGAACGGCAGTTGTTAACCCTGACAACAGCGATTTTCCAACGCCGCTTATTCGTCCGCTCAAGTTGGAGTATCAGTTAAGAATTGCGCGACCTGACCCTCTCGGGATGCGCATAATCCGTTATTTGCTTCGGTCACGGTGAGTTGCGGACAGAGTGCCTGTCATTTTGCCCAGATTGACGGGTTTGTTGACCATTGTCCGGTTGTTGGCATGCCCTCTCGCCAATGGTCGGAGACAGTTGAGCGATGCGCCGTGCGTAGCCGGTTTCCCCTGCTGTTTGCAGGGTATCCCGCTGGATGGTCCGGCATCGGCGCATCGCTCAAATCTGCTACCGGAGTGCTCATCCACTGCGGCGCGCATCCATTGCAGCGACAGTGCATTGCTGACGCAGGAGGGGCGGTGATCGTTTACACTGCAGCGCTCGTCCACCGTGGTACTTACACTGCAGTAGTTACACCGCATCGTTTACGCTGGAGCAACGGTGCATCCACGCATGGCGGTGGTGGTCAGGGCTTCCAGCTCAGGAAATTCGTTATGAGTCGGAGGCCAAGCTGTTGGCTTTTTTCCGGGTGAAATTGCGTGCCCGCGATGTTGTCGTACCCCACCATCGCCGTAACTGCGCCGCCATGGTCGGTCTCGGCAATTACCATCGCGTGATCGGCGGCATGCAGTTGAAACGAATGCACGAAATAGGCGTGTAGCCCGTTCGCGCCGGTTTCGAGACCTTCCAACAGCGCATGCGGCCGCCGGACATCCAATGTATTCCAACCCATGTGCGGAATTTTCAATGCCGGATCGGTCGGCTCGATGGCGATGACATCACCCGCGACCCAACCTAACCCCTCACTGGTTTCAAATTCCAAGCCGCGCGTGGCCAGCAATTGCATGCCAACACAGATACCCAGGAATGGCCGCCCGCCGACGCGCACGACGGCCTCGAGCGTGTCGCGCATGCCCGGCAACGCGTTCAGCCCGCGCATGCAATCGGCGAATGCGCCCACGCCCGGCAACACGATCCGGTCGGCCTGCGCGACGTGCTTGGGTTCGGCGGTGACGAGGATTTGCGCGTCGATGCCGCCGTCTCGCGCCGCACGTTCGAACGCCTTCGCCGCCGAATGCAGATTGCCTGATCCGTAATCGATGATGGCGACGGTTTGCATGACGATGTCCTAAGCTCCAGCACCCACGCCGCGCGTGCATTTCATGTCAGGTGCCCGCCTGCAATAGTCCGTGGGTACGAAACCGTTCGTGCACCGAAGCGAACCGCGTGCGCAAGGCCCAGCGCTTCAATGCCGAAAATAGGATGAGACACTCGCGACGCAGCACACTGGCCACGGCCGGCCACCGTAGGCAACGCGACTTTACCAGCACCTGCAACCCGGGTAAACTGACGCCATGATGGACGAACCTGACAACGTCGTCCTCGCCCAGTTGCGCCGCGAGATGGCCGACGTGCACGTCATCCTGGCTGAGCCTTCGGTGCGGTTCGACCGCATCGAGAGGGATCTCGGATGACCGACGCCTGAAAATAGATGGAGGCCACGCCCGGAATTGAACCGGGGTACGCGGATTTGCAGTCCGCTACGTCACCACTCCGCCACGTGGCCTTCATGCCTGCGCCAGGGTGAGCGGCGCAGGATCGTGCAGACCGTGATCGGTTAACACGGGCGGGTTAATAACACGTCTCACGACGCTCGCGCAACACGGCCCGGCAACTTACTTCAGGGTGCGGCTTGGGCTCTCACGCGTCACGTCGAACTGCGATTGCCCTGCCTCGCTTGCGACCGTCACCGTCAGCTTCTGCGCACCCGAGAACAGCTTGAAATAGGGAAACGACAGCGCGGTTATCTTTGCGGGCGCGGCACAGGTGACGACATAATCGACGTCGAAGTCGGCGTGTTGGTGCTCTTCCGCCCCCGGCGTCGCGGCTTTGGCGGCACCCGGATCTGCGGCGTTGAACACGACGTTTGCCGATACCACCACGCAGGCCGCCTCGGCCGGCATCTCGATCAGCTTCAGCGGTTGACCCAGCAGTGCCTTGGCCGCCTCCAGCACCTTTGTCTGCTCGGGCGTGCTCGGTTGATGCTCGAAGCCGAGAATGTCGTTGGCCGGAGCGCTGAAATCCATCGACACCTTGTTGCCCTCGATGGCGATGCTCAACGAGCCGGCGCCATGGACGTGCGGACCAAGCTCGCGACGTTCGGTTTCAGCGAGCGCCGCCCCCGTCGATAGCGCGAGCAGCCCAATGAACACTGTTCGAATACGCATTAAGTCTCCTATCCTGAACCCACCGGGTCAATACAGCCAACGCTGGCACTGTTATAATATAACAGTGCCACCCTACTTATTCCGTCGACTTGCAACAGTAAATAGGAAAAAAAATGGGCCAGCATCCCTGCGGATGCCGACCCTGATGTTTGTCCGCGTGGGACGCTGAGCTTCTAGGCTGCGCGCTTGACCATCAACTTGCGATTGATCAGCGCTTCCGCGATCTGGATCGAGTTCAGCGCGGCACCTTTGCGCAAATTGTCGGCCACCACCCAGATGTTCAACCCGTTCTCGACCGTGCCATCTTCGCGGATGCGGCTGATATAGGTCGGGTCTTCGCCAGCAGCTTCTTGCGGCGTCATGTAACCGCCGGCCTCACGCCTGTCATAGACCATGCAGCCCGGTGCCTTGCGCAAGATTTCCATCGCTTCGTCCGCCGATATCGGTTTCTCGAACTCGATATTGATCGCTTCGCAATGTCCGACGAACACCGGCACGCGCACGCACGTCGCCGTCACCTTGATCTTGGGATCGAGTATTTTTTTGGTCTCGGCCACCATCTTCCACTCTTCCTTGGTCGACCCGTCTTCCATGAACACGTCGATGTGGGGAATGCAGTTGAAGGCAATGTCCTTGGAGAATAGCTTCGCCTGATATTCCTGGCCAGGCACGTACTTGCCCTTCGTCTGCGCCCACAATTCGTCCATGCCTGCCTTGCCCGCGCCGGACACCGACTGATAGGTCGACACCACCACGCGCTTGATCACGGCATGATCGTGCAGCGGCTTCAACGCCACCACCATCTGCGCCGTCGAGCAGTTCGGATTGGCGATGATGTTCTTGCGATTGGCGCGCTTCATGTAGGCGTCGAGCACGTGCGCATTCACCTCCGGCACCACCAGCGGCACATCCTGGTCATAGCGCCAGGCACTCGAATTATCGATCACGATCGCACCTTTCGCACCGATGCGCGGTGACCACTCCTTGGAGATGGCGCCACCTGCGCTCATGATGCAGAAGTCGATATTCGAGAAATCGAATTGCTCAAGGTCTTTGCATTTCAGTGTCTTGTCGCCAAACGACACCTCTGTGCCCTGTGAGCGGCGCGACGCAATGGCGTGCACTTCTTTGACGGGAAACCCGCGCTCTGACATGATGTTCAGCATTTCACGGCCCACGTTGCCCGTGGCACCGACGACAGCGACGTTATAGCTCATAGCCTGGCAGTCCTCACCTTGTCTTCTTGACCAACGCTAAGGGGTTCGCCACGAAGCGCAGAATCATCCGAAGCTATCAGCTCCAGCATTGCATAGAATGCGCGCCTAACCCCTTAAGAGCTTGCCCACAATTCGGCAAGAAAAAACGCCGCGGCGAGCCATCACCCCGGCGTTATCTCGACGGCGGATCGATTGAAAATTTCAGACCTTTGCAAGGCCGTCCAGGCGCGCTTGCACCTGGTCGAGGACTGGCTTCAGGATGGTGCCCACGCTAGGCAGTGCCACAACGTTGCCGATCAGCGTCTTGATCCAGCCTTGCTGCGCACCGACGTAAGTCGCCAGCAGGCGGCGTTGTTCAACAGGCAACTGCGCCGCAAGCGCACTTACTTTGTCCAGCCGCCCCGCCGCATCCTGAACGCGCGGCAGTGCCGATTGGGCGGTTGCTGCATCGCGGACGCCTGACACCGACGTTTTCATGTCGTCGAGAACGCTGGCGAACTGCTTGCCGATGTCAGTATTGGCGAGCCCGACTGGCAACGGGGCCGGCGACGTCGCCAGTGTCGTTGACGGTGTGACGACAGCCGGAATGGTGGTTGTCTGCTGGGGCTGCATCAGTCGTTCACCGAATACCGACCACCACAGCCCGCATGCCGCCGCAATCGCGATCAGCCAAGGCCACCAGTTGAAATGGTGATGATGATGATGCGGTTGAGATGCCATTCCGGCCGAAGTCGTGGTTGCTGCCGGCCGGTTGGTCGCGGTTGACGCGCTGGAAATTGGTGACGTACTCGAGGCCGGGCGAGCTGATGTCACGACGGTCGCACCGTTCGATTCGGCCTTCTTGCCTTGCACCGCGTCGAGCAATCCGCTTCCAGATAGCAGGCGCGCGAAATCCGCCGGAATGGCATCGGCCACCTGCTGTTTCTGCGCGATCAGCGTATTGCCGAGCGCGGCCGCGTCCAGCCCCGCCGACTTCTGCTCGCGGCCGAGCGTGCCGAGGATTGCCGGTGCCATCAACCCGAGCAGCGTGTTCGACGCGCCCACGCCCATGCCCGCCTGTTTGCTGAGAGCGCCCGCCAGCGCCCCCAGCGTCGAGTTGCCGAACAGCGCACCGAGTGCGCTGGTGCCTTGCTCCACCACCGACGCTTGCTTGCCCGTGCCGATCATTTCACCAAGCTTGCCGAGCACGCTCGGATCTTGCTTGGCGAGCATGTCCGACAAAGCCTTCGCCCCGCCCGGCTGCGACACTTTGCCGATGATCCCCGCCAGAATGGCCGGTGCGGCATAAGCGATCGCCTTTTGCGCCAAGGTCGAATTGATGCCGAGCGACCCGGCGATCTTGTTCATGATCACGGGACCGAAATACTGCATCACCAGGGGCAGGATATTCATGAGTGGTCGTCTCCAGAACGAATGGCCGAATGCGCGGCCGACTTGACTTGAGCGTTGCCGCCATTGATGTATTCACACGCCGCGCCCAGTGGCACCGCCATTGCTGGCGCTTAATCAGAGGTGCTCTCAGCAAGCGAATGCTAGCTGCGACATTTGTTGGCTTTTCCAGCTTCGTCAATGTCTACCTACGGCTCATGCTGCAACCATATTAGCGGGTATGGTAAACTTTAGCGCAGAGATCGAGAGGCAACCGCGCACCTTGCTGCCGCCACGTGAGCCGCAAACGACGCTTTGACACCACTTGCGCGACAACATTTGGGCGAGCCCTGCACCACCGTTGCGGCTGCCCGCAGTGCTTTTTGCTTGCAGGCCTCCGTCGCGATGCCGTTTATGCACGATGCACGGTTTTGTCGCATCCATAGTGCCGGCGAGATTGGCCTGGCACGAAGCCGCTTTTATCTCCAGGGAGACACCATGTACGCAACGTCACTCGACCACTACATCGACGGCAAATGGGTGCAACCGACTTCGGGCAAGACCCAGGACGTCATGAACCCGTCGACCAACGCAACGCTCGGCAAGCTTGGGCATGCCTCCAAGGCCGACCTCGACCATGCCCTGGCTGCTGCTGCCAAGGGCTTCGCCGTGTGGCGCAAGGTTTCCGCCTTCGAGCGCGGTAAGATCTTGAAGAAGGTTGCTGAACTGATGCGCGCGCGCGCCGTCGAGATCGCTACTTTGCTGACGCTCGAGCAGGGCAAAGTCCTGGCCGAAGCCAAGGTCGAAGTGCTCGGCTCGGCCGACATCATCGAATGGTTCGCCGAGGAAGGCCGCCGCGCTTACGGCCGCATCATCCCTGCCCGCGCCGATGGCGTGCGCAACATGGTGCTGATGGAGCCCGTCGGTCCCGTCGCCGGCTTCAGCCCGTGGAATTTCCCCGTCTCGCAGGCCGCCCGCAAGATCGGTGGCGCGCTGGCCGCGGGGTGTTCCATTATCGTCAAGTGTCCGGAAGAGACGCCGGCCTCGCCCATCGCTTTCGTCAAATGTTTTCATGACGCCGGCGTGCCCCCGGGCGTCGTCAATCTCGTATATGGCGTGCCTGCCGAGATTTCCGAATACCTGATCCCCTCGCCGATCATCCGCAAGATCTCGTTCACGGGGTCCGTGCCGGTGGGCAAGCACCTCAATGCCCTTGCCGCCATGCACATGAAGCGCGCCACGATGGAATTGGGCGGCCATGCGCCGGTGTTGGTGTTCGACGACGTCGAGACCGATCAGGTCGCCACGCTGCTGTCGGGCATGAAGTTCCGCAACGCCGGCCAGGTCTGCGTCTCGCCGACGCGCTTCTTCGTGCACGAGAAGGTCTACGACAAGTTCGTCGGCAAATTCACCGATCTGGCCAAGGGTCTCAAGGTCGGCGACGGCCTCGATCCCACCAGCACCATGGGCCCACTCGCCAATCCGCGCCGCATCAGTGCGATGGAGAGCATCATCCAGGACGCCCAGGAGAAGGGCGCCAAAGCCACCACGGGCGGCAAGCGCATCGGCAACCAGGGCAACTTCTTCGAGCCGACTGTGCTGACTGACGTGCCTGCCAATGCCCGCATCATGACCGAAGAGCCGTTCGGCCCCGTCGCCGTGATGATGCGCTTCAAGGACACCGAGAAGATGCTGGCC